>JAYSRZ010000172.1:0-5109 GCA_043720775.1 Variovorax sp.
GAATGCAGTGCTGCCGGCAGCCACGTGACGGCCGGCGCCAGTTCGGTCAGGCCATAGGCCTGCCCGAACGCGACGTGAGGCATCAGCTTTTGGGCGCGATCGGTACATGCTTCGAAAAATTGTCGCTGACCCCTTTAGTTGTTAGCGTTTATCTTTGGGAGCGTGGGCGATATATTGCAGCGCCACCAGCCTAGATACCACTAGGGCGATATACATCACCCCGCTGAACATTTGAAGCGACACCAGCACGCGTGCCGCAGGCGTGAGCGGAACAATATCACTCAGGCCCGTTCCAGACTGGACACTGAAACTCAAAAATATCAATTCCACCCAGGTGCGTTGTTCAGTGGCCACCGCGTTAAAACTTCCTGGGTACCACACTTGGCAAACGCTGAACAAGAATGCAAAACCCCAGGCCAGCAGTGTGAATACCGCTGCCGCTGCAAACAGCTCATCACGGGTCAGGTATTCATCCTCAAACATATACATCAACAGGCCTGCCGCGCCATAAAAGTAGGCCACCGCCTCAACCAGATGCGTGGCGACCTGCACGCGAGGTGAATCAAAACCCAACAAGACGCTGCTGGATAGACCCAAGCCCAAAATCACAAATAACAAGCCCAAGCCGGTATAGATAGGGCTGTTGCGAATAATCGTTGCGAGCAGCAGCAAGGCCAGCGCACTCAAACACCATGACACCGCATGGCTGGTGGTGCTGTCGTTCGTCAAGGGCGCCAAAATCAGAATACCCAGCTGTACCAAAAGCAACCACGCAGAAGGCAGGCGGGATAGATGTTGCCATGGGAATAATTGAGAGAAATTCATAGGTTTTAATCGTCACATTGGGGGCTGTCCGAAGGTTTTTATATTTCCCACCGGATGCTCAAGTGGCCAGACTGTAGAAATGAGCTGCGGTGAATATTATTGACTGTAGTGGCCTATTCAACCCGCAGCACCTCAAACTGCTGTGTGGTTGGAGCAATCTGTAGCGACACCTGATCGCCCTCGCATTTACCCAGCATGGCCCTGCCCAAAGGGGCTTCGCTGCTGATGACCTGAACGAACTGCGCGCCGCTCGCCAACTTCATGCTGCCACCATTGGGGCCGAGAAAGAGCTGTTGCTGCTTGTCGTCGGCATCGACCAGGCAGACCAGCGCGCCGAGCTGTATGCCTTTGTTGGCGTCGTAGGGGCGCGGGCGGAATTGGCGCCAATGGGCCATCGCCTCGCGGATAGCTTCGGCGCGACGAGCTTGGCCGGCGGATAGGTAAGCGGCTTCCACGCCCAATGTGTCGTATTTGTTTTCAGCGATGTTCTCTTCGTGAGTTGCCGTCTCGTAGGCCACCTGCATGGCGCGCTCGGCTTGCAGCAGGTCCTCGGCGAGCCGCTCCAGCACCTGCTGCTGCAGCAAGAATTTATCCATGATGAAGGGTCGGCATATTGACAAGCAGGGTGAGGTTTTGATTGTGAAGGATTCCAGCGGCAAAGTCGGTGGGCTGGATCGGGCGGATGGTGTTGTGGGGCTGGATGGGGCTGTGGGGGGGGGGGGTGGTTGGCGCTGGAGGGTATTTACTATGCTTATGATAGCGCTCTGCGCAGGCTCGTAGCCGGGGAGAGGCTGATTTGGCTTGATATTTGCGATCATTGAGCAAGCGCACAATTTTGAACGAAATTGGCATCTAGCCGGCATGAATACTGCGCAGAGTGCTATTGAATTCAGAGCGAAACAATGCGCCAACTCACGCGATCCGCTGCGTGATGGGTCTGAAAAAACGAAGCGTTTCGCTGGTCGGGCGGGGCCAGCCATCTCATCATCGCTACAAAAGACAAGTAGCTCAGCTCTTGCGGCACCGAGCGCCAAACGGATGCTTGCATCCACGGCTTGCGAACAGACAGATGGGCTGAATGTGTGCATGATGGTTTCATGAACAGCTAAGGAGCACGGTGTGAGTGAACAGGACATGTTGCCATTTGAAAAGCAATTGCGTAAGACGCGCGAGGGATTGCTGTCGCGCGAGGCGCTGCGGCGCGAAGGCTTGCTGAGGCGAGCGGATGTGGCGGCGGCGCATTTTTCTCAGCCAGAGGATTCGCATGCGCAAGTGATTTCGGCGAAAGATATTGAGTTTGCCATTGGCGAGCAAGAGGGCGCTGAGCTCAATGCCGTGGATGCGGCTTTGCAGCGCATTGCTTCTGGCAGCTATGGGCAATGCTTGGATTGCGGCCAAGCGATTGCTACAGCGCGTTTGCAAGTGAGCCATGAAGCACCGCGTTGTATTCGTTGCCAAGAAGCATTTGAGCAGGGGAGTCTTTGAACAAGTCGATGCGTGCGTAGCAGACTTGTCTCCGGGCGATCTGGGTCGTTGAAAAGCCTTGCTACAGCACCGCTAAAGCTACGTTTTCCGCCCAGCATCCTATCCCGTATTCAAGCCAGCTCCAACCCGACGACTTATTCAAAGACTCCCGTCTGCCGTTTAACTACTTTCATCAGGAATCACTATGAACATGCCTTTGCAAGCCCACGACCTTCACTCAGAATTTCCAGAACACGCGCAAGCGATTCGTGATTTGAAGATGAGCAATCAACATTTTGCAAAACTCTTTGCCAGCTACGATGAAGTGAACAAACAGATCCGTGGTGTAGAGCTAGAGGCCATGCGCGCGATCAGCGAAGACGCGCTGGAAGACCTGAATAAGCAGCGCCTGCATTTGAAAGATCAGCTCTATGAAATGCTAGTTGATTCAGATCAAAAGTGATGCCTAGCCTCCGTGGAATCTGCGCGGAGTGCTATTAAATTTATAGCAACTATCTCGCATTGCCCAGCAGCGCACGCCGCAGCCCGGGCTGCTTGGTTTTCTCATCGAGCCAAATCGCAAAGAAGGCATCGCCAAAAGCAGGATCGTTGATCTCGCTCGTCAAGCGGCCATTGAAGAAAAAGCGCGTGCCTTTTCCGGGCACGAAAACGCCAGTGAGTTTGTCGCCAGATTTGACGTCGGGAAAGGCTTTTTTTAGATCTGCCGTGAAGGCCTTGATTTGCGTATCGTTCAAGTTGCGAAGGCGGGCCATCTCTACCAAAGAGACGTTGGCGATCTCATCGGCTTTGATGGACGTGGTGTAGTCAATCTCAAGCGCAAACAAGCTTTTGGAAGCCAGAGGGTTGGGCGATAGCGCTGCGCTCCAGAGATACGCATCGTAGGCTTTGAAGCCGAAGAAACGCAATGCGCCTGAGCCCATCAGCGTCCAAGGCGTGGGAGATGGGAAGGCATTGAGCTCTACGGGAGCGATGCGTTTGGTGCCCTTCTCGGGCTCAGATGTCGTTTGTGCGTTGATGGAAGGGGCAATCGCTGCGGTCAGCGCAATGAGGGCAGCGAATCGCGCCAGTGTGTGGCGAATGTTAGATTTGTTGAGCAGGTTCACAAGCGTTCCTTTAAATTATTACCAATCAGTATTATTAATGACTAATTGGTTTAAATCAAGAGGTAGTTCACTGATTTGCTCAGTGTTATCGCTCGGTTCGGAGGATCAGCCGCTGCACAGCAGTGAGTCGAGGCAACAAGGCTTAGTCGGCCAGCAACAGCGCCAGCACATGCCTGCCTTCACCCGCGAGGATGTTGAAGGTGCGGCAAGCGGCAAGCGTGTCCATCGTCTCTAAGCCAATGCGAGCTTCCATGAGAGCTCGCTGATGCGCGGGTGAGGGGAAGCGGAGTTTGCTGCCGCTGCCGAAAATTACCAATTCAGGCTTCATCGCAGCAAGTTGCTCGAAATGAGCAGCGCTCAGTTGATCGAACGAAACTCCGGGAAAATCTAGGCGCTCACCCTGCGAGCCGATCACGAAAGAGTGCGTTAACTTTTCCTGTGTCGGTTTGCCTTCGACGAAGAAACCCACGCTGACCCAGCCGGGGCCATAGCCAGTGATGACTTGGGTGTCTGCTTTGTCGGGCTGTAATTTCATCAGTGACCTTGCTGCAATGCACAAAAAACGAGTGGGAATGTGGTCAAATTATAGTTTTCTGCTCTCAAACACCGCCCTCGGAGGGGTAAGCGATGAAAACGATTCACAAATCTGCCAAATTAGCCAATGTGCTCTACGACGTGCGCGGCCCGATTGTGGACGCGGCCAAGCGCATGGAGGATGAAGGCCAGAAGATCATCAAGCTCAACATCGGCAACCTCGCGCCCTTCGGCTTTGATGCGCCCGAGGAGATTCAGCAAGACATGATTCGCAATCTGCCCAATTCGGCGGGCTACTCAGATAGTAAAGGCATCTTCGCGGCGCGCAAGGCGGTGATGCATTATTCGCAGCAGCAGCAAATTGCTGGCGTGACTTTGGATGATATTTACCTCGGCAATGGCGCAAGTGAGTTGATTGTGATGGCGGCGAATGCGCTGCTAGACAACGGAGATGAGCTGCTTGTGCCTTCGCCCGATTACCCGCTGTGGACGGCGGCTACTTCGCTCTCGGGCGGCAACCCCGTGCATTACCAATGCGATGAAGACAATGGCTGGATGCCGAATCTTGCCGATATCCGCGCGAAGATCACGCCGCGCACGAAGGGCATCGTTGTCATCAACCCGAATAACCCAACGGGCGCGTTGTATAGCGACGAGCTTCTCAAAGGCATCATCGCCATCGCCCGCGAGCATGAGCTGGTGCTCCTTGCCGATGAGGTGTATGACAAGGTGTTGTACGAAGACGCGAAGCACACTGCCATTGCATCGCTCTCCACCGATGTGCTTACGCTTACCTTCAATTCCCTCTCCAAAGCCTATCGCTCCTGCGGCTATCGCGCAGGCTGGATGATTCTCTCAGGCCCGAAGCACATCGCTGGTGATTTCATCGAAGGCCTGAACATGCTGGCCAATTTGAAACTCGGCTCCAACGTGCCCGGTCAATACGCGATTCAAACCGCGCTCGGCGGCTATCAGAGCATTCACGATCTCACGAAAGAAGGCGGGCGCCTCCGCCGCCAGCGCGATCTGGCCTATGAGCTGATCACCGCGATTCCAGGCGTGAGCTGCGTCAAGCCCGAGGCGGCGCTGTATATGTTTCCCAAGCTCGATCCGAAGATTTACCCGATTGAAGATGATCGGCAATTTTTCCTCGAAGTGCTGA
>JAYSRZ010000173.1:0-15315 GCA_043720775.1 Variovorax sp.
ACTATTCTGAACGCCATGGTGCGCGACGATAAACCTTTCAACTTATCTCTTCATGGTTTACCTCAAAAGGCTTGACTTTGAAGACAGTTGCTGACCCCACTTTTCGCGGCGAGCACCAACACTCTCATTTCGCAAGTCATTGTTGGAACGCAACTGTTCCACACTACAATCGCACCTGCGTCGTACCATCGGGCATTTGCCTCAGCAAATTTTTTGAAAACACACGCGATTGAGGGCGTCACAATCCAACCCTCGCCCCGCGCGCCTTCCAATAAATTTCTGATTCAAACGCCCAATGGTTTCCGCTGCAAAGATGGTTGGCATGCGTTCGAGCTAAGCCGGTGATAACGACTGCAAAGCTGTTGGCTCGCAGCTTACGCAAGGGATTGAGGCTCAGAACGGTATGTCTGCATCTGCCTTCTTCTCAGTCTTATGAAGGACGAAGCGGGACTGGTTGTCATCCACCCACTGCCAACCAGCCGCGGTAACAGCCAAACCGGGGAATGCCTCGCTGGTGCGTTCATCGTAAACCTCAGATTCGATTACGAAGGCTTTTGCAAGCAGGCGCCGAAGCGCAATATTGAAGCCCATATTTGTTATGCCTGCTCGTTCGGCATCTTGCTTGGCTGACCATACACCAACTGCTTTGTCCGGAAGGTAGGCTTCGCCAGCCAGTACAGCAAGAACTAGAACCTCACCCTGAGAAAGGCCCTCGATAGGGCGCACTGGGTCCGACTCGGCGATTCGCTCCAGCACTTCGCCCTTTGCCAGAATCGCTTTCAGCTTTCCGGTGAGGCTTTCACGAAGTCGGTCAAAGTCGCTGGGTGAGTCTGCTGCGTAGGGAATGATGCTTCTATGCTGGATGTCAAACGGGTATTTACCGTTTGTGCGCTCGGCGGAGCAAACCATGACAACGGGGCGGTCCGCCGCGAATGCATACCCTAGCTCGTACCAAACGTTTGGATTGTCCGTAGTTATATCGGCGAGGCAGATTGACGCCTGTCTAATGCCCTTTTCAATTGACTCGATCGGTACAAGTACACCCAGATCCTCATCAACGCGATATGCCTCAAGACCGGCGGCTTCAATAGCAGGCTTGTAAATGTCGCGGAAGCGCTTGTCGAATTTCCCAGAGTCAAATGGTTGGATTACGAAGCAGGTGGTCATATTAAATTTCTAAGAAGTAAAGTAATTTATACCGCAAAATCTATGGCTTAAAAGTGGGTTGTTCACTTACTCAACGTTGTTCCCAGCGGAAACCATTGGGCTGTTGAATCAGAAATTTTTTGGAAGGCGCGCGGGGTGAGGGTTGGATTGCGACGACCTGAATCGCGTGTGTTTTCAAAAAATTTGCTGGGGCAACTGCCCGATGGTACGACGCAGGCGAGCGGGTGGCGCGAAACGGTAAGAGCGCCGAAAGCATAAGAATTTTAGAGAAAAGTGTCAGTAGCCGGCATAGAAGCTGCGCAGAGTGCTATTTAATTCATAGTATCACGCAAACTGACCAATCCGATACCAGATGCATCAAATCCTCCATCAACCGCCAAGCATTGCCCGTTGATATACGAAGCCTGCGGGCTGCATAGCCAAAGAACAGCGCGAGCAATTTCTGCTTCAGATCCGTAGCGAGCCAGAGGAATCGTGTCGTGATAATCGCGGCGGATCTCTGGGCTGTGGACTGCTTTGGCCATGGCGGTTTCTACCGGGCCGGGGGCGACTGCGTTGCAGCGGATGCCTTGGTTGCCGAGCTCGACGGCTTGTTGTTTGGTGAGGTGGATGAGGGCGGCTTTGCTCGTGCCGTAGGCCACGCGCAGGCTGCTGGCGCGTAGGCCGGAGATGGAGGCGATGTTGACGATGCTGCCTTTTTCTTGATTCTTATCGTTTCCTTCGTTTTTCAGCATATGCGGCGCGCAGGCTTGGGTGCAGAGGAAAGGGCCAGTGAGGTTCACATCGATGACGCGCTGCCATTCTTTCGCGGTGTGCGCGAGCAAGGGCTTGAAGACGGCGACGCCGGCGTTGTTGACCAAATGATCGATGTGGCCAAATTGCGCGATGACTTTTGCGACTGCGGCTTGCACTTGGGATTCAACGGCCACATCGCAGGGCAGGGCGAGCGCTTGGGTTTGGCTCCAGCCTTCGCTTTGAATGGCTTTGATCAGCAGCTCAGCTTCGATATCCAAAAGCGCCACGCGCGTGCCCTGCGCCACAAACTGGCGAGCGATTTCTAAGCCGATGCCGCGTGCTGCGCCAGTGATGACGGCGACTGAATTTGAAGAACTGTTCATGATGGGACTTTCAATGTTTTTCGGTGAGGAGACAGTAACTGGCGATGCTCTGGAGAGATAAGCGCTTCAGAATTGTCAGCCGTGATCTCTTGCGCCAGAAGCTCTGCGCACAGGGCTGCAAAGCTCAAGCCGCGCGAGCCCATCGCGGTGCACACATACAGGCCATCATCGAGCTTGCCCACGATGGGCAGGCGATCAGATGTCGTGCAGCGAGTGCCTTGCCAGCTTTGCACTTGGTCTGCGGCAAACTGCGCGTTGATGGGCGCAAGCAATTCATGTGGCAAGAGCTGCGCGAGGCGATCTTGGTTAGCCTCTAAGCTGGCGGCTTGCAGTGCTTGCAGAGAGCCATACACTTCGCGCTCGTAGGTTGCGCCGCTGGCCCAAAATCTAGCGCCATTCTCATGCATCACGCTGCCGAGGAATGAACCATTGCCGTTGACGAGCCGCTGGCTGCCCACAGCATCCCAGCCTTCAAGCCAAGCGCCAAAAGCGATGGAGCCGCTCACGTTATCCATCAGCTGCGCATGGCCACATTGCGCGAGCAAGCCGCCGGATTGAGCGCCGGCTGCGATGACGATGCTGTTTGCCTCTGCGATCACGCCGCCTTGCGCATCCAGCGCCTGCCATTGGCCTTGCACGGCATGGAATGATGCGACATGGGCTTGCCTCACCGTGATGCCCGGCAGCTTGAGCCAAGCGCGTGCCAAAGCTTGTGGTTTGATCCATGCGGCTTGTTTGTGCAGCACGGCGTTATCCGCTGCTTCATACCAATCGGGGAGCTTTTCAGCAGCGCGCAGCAGGCGCTCGTTTTTCTCGGGATAAAACAGCAAGCGTTGCTCTAAAACGCTGGGCTGCCAATCCAGGCCTTCGGTCAACAGCGCCTGTGCGTGAGACAGCGTGAGCGAGACGCCGACACGAGAGAGTTGTGAGAGCTCAATGTCTTGCGCCGAAAGATGCGCAGCCAGCAAGCCCACAGGAAGCTCGGATGCACCACCGCCTTGGGTGAGTACGGTGACTTCGCAGCCGCGCTGCGCAAGAGAATACGCGAGAGCTGCACCTGCCAAACCCGCGCCAATAACTATGATTTTGGTAGCGCTCCACGCAGTATCTACGGGCGCTAATGGCATAAAAGCCTTAAAAATCTAAGCGTGCAGCTTGTATTAAGCAGTTGGCGGCACATAGCCCGCCGCAGCGTCTGCGCCGCCGCCGAAGAAATGATTCTCCATCTGGCGAGCGAGATATTGGCGCGCCCGAGCATCGGCCAGATTCAAGCGGTTTTCATCCACGAGCATGGTTTGGTGTTTGAGCCAATCGGCCCATGCCTGCTTGCTCACTTGCTCATAAATGCGCTTGCCCAGCTCGCCCGGATAGGTGGGCATGGCGAGGCCTTCGGATTCAATGCCGAGTTTGATGCAGTTGACCATTCGTGTCATATCAAGAGTCTTTCAAAAATCAAATACTATAAAAATAATAGCACTTCACGCAGTATCTACGCTCGGAAATGCCAAAAACATCTCAAATCTATGCCAGCTTTTTTACCAACACCTGGCTCTTGCGATCCCAGTTGTATTTGCGTTTGCGTGCCTCGGGCAGCCAATCGGGCTCAACTTGCACAAAGCCGCGTTTGATGAACCAGTGCATCGTGCGCGTAGTGAGCACGAAGATGGATTCCAAGCCTTGCACTTTGGCGCGCTGCTCGACGCGCTTCAAAAGCTTATCGCCATCGCCTTGGCCTTGCACCTGCGGGCTCACGGTGAGCGCGGCCATCTCAGCGGTTTTCGCTTCAGGATAAGCGTATAAGGCGGCGCAGCCGAAGATCACGCCATCGTGCTCGATGATGCTGTAATTGCCGACATCTCGCTCAATCTCGGTGCGATCGCGCTTGACAAGCGTGCCGTCTTTTTCAAACGGCTCAATCAGCTGCAAAATGCCAGCCACATCATCGCTTGTGGCTTCGCGCAAGCTCTCGAGCTTTTCATCGATAACCATCGTGCCCACGCCATCGTGGACATAAATCTCCAATAGCAGCGAGCCATCCATCGCAAAGGGCAAGATATGGCTGCGCTCCACGCCGCTTTTGCAAGCGCGCACGCAATGCTGCAAGTAAAACGCGGTGTCTGATGGCTGAGAAGCGCTGGGCAGGCCAGCCAACAGCTTTTCAGCCGCAGCCAACGGGAGCTCCGTGTCAATCGGGTTGTCTTCACTCACGGGCAGGGCAGGGTCTGTGGCGATGCCGGGAATCTCGGTGAGAAAAATCAATTTGTCAGCTTGAAGTGCGGTCGCCACAGAAGTCGCCACTTCTTCCATCGTGAGATTAAATGCCTCTCCCGTTGGCGAATAGCCAAAAGGCGAGAGCAGCACCATCGCGCCCATTGCGAGAGCTTTCTGAATGCCTTGCGTATCCACCTTGCGCACCAGCCCGCTGTGCTGAAAGTCCACGCCATCTATGATGCCCACAGGCCGAGCGGTAATAAAGTTGCCCGAGATCACGCGCACGGTGGAGCCGGCCATCGGCGTGTTTGGCAAGCCTTGGCTGAAAGCCGCCTCAATCTCAAACCGCAATTGCCCGGCAGCCTCTTGCGCGCAATCAAGCGCGATGCTGTCAGTGATCCGCATGCCGTGTGAGTATTTGGGCGCATGCCCTTTGGCCGCAAGCTGCTCATTAACTTGCGGGCGAAAACCATGCACCAACACGATCTTTACGCCCATGCTTTGGATCAACGCCAGATCCTGCGCAATCAACGAAAGCTTGCCCGCCGCAATCGCCTCCCCACACACCGCCACCAAAAACGTCTTGCCGCGATGCGTGTGGATATAGGGCGCCACCGAGCGAAACCATGGCACGAAAGTGAAATTAAAAACGGTGGACATAAAGAGAGTTTAGCGGCAAGTTCGAGGCTGTCCGTTGCTGCTCAGTGATCGTTCTTCAGAGATGCTTTGTTCAAAGCGATCTTTTCTGCTCTACGAATCGCTCCTTTGGATTTTTCATGCTTTGCAGTGCCCATCTTGACTTGCCCTAAAGCTGCCGCTTGCAACACTGCGTTGCGCGGTTTGGGCACGGCGATGCTCAGCGTATTGATCGCTGTTCCCAAGCTGGCTGTGCGCGTGGCGCGTTTGCGTTGAGTCATCCGAAGATTATCTGTGACGCAAGGCCTAGCGCGAAGCTTTGAGTCTTTCACTGATTTCAATTAAACTAGTCAGATACCTAGTCATTTGGAGAAAATCATGCATGCATGGCCTGTACAAGACGCGAAAGCGCGGTTTAGTGAGTTTTTGGATGCCTGCCTTGCGACAGGCCCACAGATGGTCACGCGCCGAGGGCAAGATGCGGCCGTTCTCGTGCCATTGGCACAGTGGCAGCGGCTGCAATCTGCTGCAAAGCCAATGCTGAAAGAGTTGTTGTTGTCTGACGAGGGACGTGGCGCTTTGAACATTCCTACGCGCGGCAAAGCTCGCCGCCGAGCAGTGGTTGGCGTTTGAGGTGGCCAAACGATGTACTTGCTTGACACGAATGTGATCTCTGAGCTGCGCAAGCCAAAGCCATACGGCGGCGTGTTGGCCTGGCTCAAAAGCTGTTCAGATGAAGAGCTACATCTAAGCGCTGTGACATTGGGCGAGATTCAAGCCGGCATTGAAATCACCAGAGAGCAAGACGCGATCAAGGCCGCTGAGATCGAGTCATGGCTCGCCAAATTGGAAGAAAGCTACAATATTCTTCCCATGGACGGTTCAGTTTTCCGCACGTGGGCCAAGCTGATGCATCGCCGCTCTGACACGCTGTATGAAGACGCCATGATTGCTGCTACAGCGAAAGTGCATTCGCTAACGGTGGTCACGCGCAACGTAGCGGATTTCAAATCATTTGGCGTGGAGCTACTTAATCCGTTTAAGCAAAGCGCAACGTAGCAACATATCAAGAGATCATTTTTTAAAGAAAATGGGCTGATAGCCAGCATAAAAATTGCGCAGCATGCTATTAATATCATAGCGATGACATTGACAGTTTATCGCCGAGTCCGTTTCGCGTTTTTCTTTGCCGCTTTCTTCACAGCTGCTTTCAGCGAGGCAATTGGCGATAAATTGCGTTGCGTGCGCTCGGCGGCTGATCGTTTGCTCGTCTTTGCGGTGGCTTTACCGCCTTTCTTGGCGGGACGGCCTGTAGCTCGATCATCTACATCCATGCGGACATAGCCGCCGGGAATTGCGGGCTGGCCACCTTGCGCAGGGCTGCCGCCCACCCGCATGATTTCGCCTTCGCGCACAAGGCGGAAATCGATCTTGCGGCCATCGAGATCGACTCTGCCGACTTGCACGCGCACTCGTGAGCCCAGCGCATAACGAATGCCCGTGCGCTCTCCACGAAGCTCTTGCTTAACTTCATCGAAGCGGAAATATTCGCCGCCGAGCTCGGTGATGTGGACTAAGCCTTCAACGTACATCGCATCTAACGTGACGAACAAGCCAAAGCTTGTGGCTGACGTCACTGTGCCTGCGTATTCCTCGCCCAAATGCTCTTTCATGTATTTGCATTTGAGCCACGCTTCGACATCTTTGCTGGCCTCATCAGCTCGGCGCTCGTTGGCGCTGCAATGCAAGCCGGCGGCTTCCCAGGCGGTTTGCTCAGCGCTGTTCTTTTTGCTGGATGGCTCGGCCGCAGCTTTGCCACTGCGCTTTTCAAAATCCGTGGTTTTCTTTTTGCGAGAAGCTAAGCGCTTTTTGAATTGCTCGACTGCTTCGCCCGGTGTGGGCAAAGTGGGCAGCTTGTAAGTCGTCTTCGCGAGAATCGATTTGATGACGCGATGCACGAGCAGATCGGGATAGCGGCGGATCGGCGAGGTGAAATGCGTGTAGGCCTCGTAAGCCAAGCCGAAGTGGCCACTGTTAAACGGCGTGTAGATCGCTTGACTCATCGAGCGCAGCAGCATGGTATGAATTTGCGCCGCTTCTGGGCGATCTTTGGTGGCCACAGAAATCGCTTGAAACTCAGCGGGCGTGGGGTCGTCGCTCAGGCTCGCGTTGATGCCCATACCGCGCAGATATTGCCGCAGCACTTCTTTCTTCTCAGCCGTGGGCCCTTCATGCACGCGGAAGAGGCCGGTCTTTTTGGCATTCATGATGAAATCAGCGGAGCACACGTTGGCCGCCAGCATGGCTTCTTCGATCAGTTTGTGTGCTTCATTGCGCGTGCGAGGCACGATTTTCTCAATGCGGCCGGATTCATCGCAAACAATTTGCGTCTCAACTGTTTCTAAGTCAATCGCGCCACGCTTGCCGCGCGAGGAGAGCAGGGCGCGATACACGTCGGAGAGATTCATCAAATGTGGCACGCTATCGAAGCCGCTTTGCTTGCGCTTCTTCGCTTCCGTGCCATTCGTATTCGCCAAAATCGCCGCCACTTCGGTATAGGTAAACCGCGCATGACTGAACATTACTGCTGGATAAAACTGATACGCATGCACATCGCCTTGCGCTGTGACGAGCATGTCGCAAACCATGCACAAGCGCTCGACGCTTGGATTGAGCGAACAGAGACCATTGGACAGCTTTTCGGGGAGCATCGGAATCACGCGGCGCGGGAAATATACGCTGGTGGCGCGGTCATAAGCATCCACATCAATCGGCGCGCCAGTCTGCACGTAATTCGACACATCAGCAATGGCCACAAGCAAACGCCAGCCTTTGCCACGGCCAACTTTTGCAGGCTCGCAATACACTGCATCGTCAAAATCGCGCGCATCTTCTCCATCAATCGTCACGAGCTCCACATCCGTCAAATCTACGCGGCCTTTTTTATCAGCAGGGCGCACCTTATCGGGCAACTTGCGTGCTTCATCCAGCGTCGCATCCGAGAACACATGCGGCACGCTGTATTTGCGCACCGCAATTTCAATCTCCATGCCCGGATCATCCATCTCGCCAAGCACTTCCGTGACGCGCCCCACCGGCTGGCCATGCAGCGAGGGCGGCTCAGTGAGTTGCACCACGACGACTTGGCCCGTTTTCGCACTGCCTGTGCCGCTTTTAGGAATGAGAATATCTTGCCCATAGCGCTTGTCTTCTGGAGCGACGAGCCAAATGCCGCCTTCTTGCAACAAGCGGCCGATGATCGGGCCTTTGGGGCGGTTGAGAATCTCGGTCACGCGGCCTTCTGGCCGGCCTCGGCGGTCTTGGCGCACGACGCGCACGCGCACATAATCTTTATGAAGCACGGCGCGCATTTCGCTTGGCGAGAGATAAATATCTCCCTCGCCATCATCGCGCTGGACGAAGCCGTGGCCATCGCGATGGCCTTGCACGGTGCCTTCTATTTCTTCTGATACTGAAGCTGCTGACGAGCTGTTTGCAGCGATTTGAGAGTTAGCTTTGATATACAATCCATTCTTCTGAAAATAGCCCAGATGGCGGAATTGGTAGACGCACTAGTTTCAGGTACTAGCGAGTAACATCGTGGAGGTTCGAGTCCTCTTCTGGGCACCACAATTTACATCTACCTTTTCTAATGATAGCCAGCTTTGCTGGCTTTTTTGTGGGCGGGGCGATTTCATGCGATCTCGCGCTGGAGCGATTCAAGCCTATAAAAAGCTGCACAACTCAAGCACTATTGCAATTTATTGCTCATAGCTCTAGTGAAAGTAGCTTGCTCGTGCGATTGAAATAATTCACTTGCTGACCCGCTGACTCAAGCGTACATTCAAATTGTCAGATTCTTTCTGACTCTCAAAGCAAGCAATCTTTGCTTGCCCAGCTGGCCGGACATTTACTCTCCGCGCTCAGCATCCCAAGGTGGCATTCAGCTTCGCTGAGCCATCGGGCCCGGTAGAGATCGTGGTTTCAGACCTGATTTCTCCGGGCTTTCTCGTTTTTACGGGCACTTTACGGCAGCTTTACAGTCTCACCATCGTGTTTCTTGTCATCGGGCGAGAGCGAAGCGGCGTTAGAAGCACAAGTAAAGCAGCTTTATTTTGGAGATCCTAATGAAAATTCACGCGATCATGGGTGCAGCAAGCATCACGTTACTGAGTTTATCCGGCAGCATTTTGGCGCAAGAGCAGGGGCGCGTGATTTCTACCACTCCAGTGATCAGCCAAGTGGCCGTGCCGCGCCAGGTATGCAGCAACGAGCAAGTCGTCAGCCAAGTGGAGCAAAGATCGGGTGCGGGCGCTGTGATCGGTGGTGTGGCTGGAGCAGCGGTAGGCAATGCGGTCGGGCGCGGTCATGGCCGCGCCGCAGCAACTGTGCTGGGTGCTTTTGGCGGTGCGATATTGGGTAACAGTATCGAGGGCAGCAACCAGCAAACCAGTCAGCAGAACGTGCAGCGCTGCACCACGCAAACCTTCTACGAGAACAAAGCCACGGCCTACAACGTGGTCTATGAATTCAATGGCAAGCAGTATCAAGTGCAGCTGCCGCAAGATCCCGGCCCGTTTGTGAGTCTGCAAATCACGCCAGTAGGCAGCGCTACTCAACCCGCGCCCGCCTTGCCAGCGCCCGCGATCGTTCGACCCGTGACACAAGCACCTAGCTACTCGCAACCTGTAGTGATTGAAAGCTCCACCGTTTACGTACAACAGCCGCAAGCGGTCTACGTTCGCCCCGCGCCCGTCTATCAGGTCGCTCCAAACTACCACCACTATCCTCGTCCTCATGCGCACTCTCACCTGCATCCGCATTTGCAGCCACAGCATCTGGCTTATGCTCAGCGCCCACATCATCAGCCGCACCAGCCTCAGCACAGGCCTGGCAGCGTGATCAGCATTGGCCATAGCGGGCACTTTCGCTGAATTGCCGCGCCGTCACTTGAAGCCCTTGGATGTGAATCTAAGGGCTTTTTTCATGGAAATTTGATCAGCTATGCGCTTGGGGCAAGCTAGAATCAAAAGCTCATGAGTTACCTCGTCTTAGCCCGCAAATATCGCCCCAAGAGCTTCACCGAGATGGTGGGCCAAGAGCATGTGGTGCAGGCTTTGACAAATGCACTGACTCAGCAACGGCTGCATCATGCCTATCTCTTTACCGGCACACGCGGCGTGGGTAAGACCACCGTTTCCCGAATTTTGGCCAAATCGCTCAATTGCGTCGGCGAGGGCGGCCAGGGCGGCATCACGGCTGAGCCCTGCGGCGTATGTGAGATGTGTAAAGCGATTGATGCGGGGCGCTTTGTGGATTACACCGAGCTCGATGCGGCATCGAATCGCGGTGTAGATGAGGTGCAAAGTTTGCTGGAGCAGGCGGTGTACAAACCCGTGCAAGGGCGCTTTAAGGTCTTCATGATTGACGAGGTTCACATGCTCACGAACACGGCGTTTAATGCCATGCTCAAGACGCTAGAAGAGCCGCCCGAATACCTCAAGTTTGTTTTAGCAACGACTGATCCGCAAAAAGTGCCGGTGACGGTGCTCTCTCGCTGCTTGCAATTCAGTCTACGCCCGATGGCGCCAGAAACAGTGCATGCGCATCTTCGCAAAGTGCTGCTTGAGGAAAACGTGCAAGCCGAAGACGGCGCGTTGCGCTTGATCGCGCGCGGCGCACGCGGCTCGATGCGCGATGCTTTGTCGCTCACCGATCAAGCCATTGCGTTTGGCGCAGGCAGCTTGAATGAAGCCAATGTGCGCACCATGCTCGGCGCGGTCGATCGCAGCTATGTGTTTCGCTTGATTGAGGCGCTGGCTGTGGGCGATGGCAAAGCGGTGTTTGAGATTGCCAATGCGCTGCGAGACAACGGATTGAGTGCTGCCTCCACGCTGGAAGATATGGCCAGCATTTTGCAGCGCATGGCGGTGTGCCAAGCGGTGCCCAATTCGCATGATGTGCAAGACAGCGAGGCGGTGGAAATCGCACGCCTGGCTGGCCTCATGCCTCAAGATGAGACGCAGCTTCTCTATCAAATCGCAATTCACGGGCGAGGCGAGCTGGGCTTGGCACCCGACGAATACACAGGCCTGACGATGAGCCTGCTGCGCTTGCTGGCTTTCAAGCCCAAAGGCTTTCGCCCTGCGAATATGAGCGCCAGCGCTTCGCCATCAGCTAGCGCAGAGGCTGAAAAAAAAAGCCTGAAGATTGAAGAGCGGATTGCTGAGCGAAGCCAGCCTGAGTCGCAATCTGAATCAAAAAGTCCTGATGCTGATCGCTCGGATGTTTTGGCACGGTCCGGGGCTGCGCTAGTGCAACATGGTCAGGCTGTATCAGCTGAATCAAATTTTGAGCTAAATCGGCATTTTGAGCCCGTAGATACTGCGTGGAGTGCTACTGAATCGATAGTAGAGGCCGCTCCTGAGATGCATCCTGCTCCTGCTGTAGCGCCCCATCTGCATTCATCCGCATCCATTGCGCCATCTTCCACATTGATGGCCGTGCCGATCCGCGAGCAAGGCGAGGGCAGTGCGCGCTTGGATTCGCGCATTTCAGCAGTCGAGCCAGATGCGCATCATGAAGCTTGGGTGCAGCTGGTGCAGCAGCTCTTGGATGCGCAAGCGGTGCAGGGCTTAGTGCAACAGCTGGCGGTGCAAAGCCAGTGCGTAGAGAAGGGCGCTTCGCATCTAACGCTGCGCATCAGCCAGCCGAGCCTCAAGAGCGACAACACAAGGGATGAACTTCAGGTGGCGCTTCAAGGCATGGGGCGCTCTGAGGCGTTGGTGATTGAAGTAGGCCCGGTGCAGGACTCATGGGCCAAGCGCAATACGGCAAAGTTAGAAGCTCGGCAAAAGCAGGCTGAGCAGATCATCACGCAAGATTCGTGGGTGCAATCGCTGGTGGCCGATTGGGGTGCGAAAATCGTCGCCGGAAGTATCAAAGCGGTTTGAGTTGATCTCAGACGGCGCTACATCAATTTTTTAGTTTTCAAAAAAGGAACGAATATGTTTAACAAAGGACAACTCGCTGGCCTCATGAAGCAAGCGCAGTCGATGCAGGACAACATGAAGAAAGCGCAAGACGAATTGGGCAATATCGAAGTCAGCGGCGAGTCGGGCGCGGGCTTGGTGAAGGTGACGATGACATGCAAGC
Source organism: Variovorax sp. (assembly GCA_043720775.1). Taxonomy (GTDB): domain Bacteria; phylum Pseudomonadota; class Gammaproteobacteria; order Burkholderiales; family Burkholderiaceae_C; genus JANMDU01. The sequence goes on from JAYSRZ010000173.1 coordinate 12,288, forward strand.
ACGACGTTAAGCGGGTAGAAATCGATCCATCCTTGCTTGCAGATGACAAAGACATGCTGGAAGATCTAGTGGCAGCGGCATTCAATGCGGCAGTGCGTAAAGCAGAGGAAACTTCGCAGGAAAAGATGGGCAAGCTCGGCGCGGGCATGCAGTTGCCACCGGGGATGAAACTGCCTTTCTAAGTTTTGGATACCGAATACCGGACGCGAAAGGCGCGAAGGTTACGCGAAAGACGCGAAAAGAAGACAAAAGTGAAATACGGCGATCAGAGATTCCCATTCATATCCAAAACTGTTTTTTAGAATTCAGTGTTTTCATTTCTCTTTTTCGCGCCTTTCGCGTTCAGATGTTTTTCTCCAACAGCACCAAAACACATGCAAGACACCCACAATTTGAGCTCCCTGATCGAAGCCTTGCGCCGCTTGCCCGGCGTGGGAGCTAAATCTGCGGCTCGGATGGCTTATCACTTGATGCAGCATGATCGAGAAGGCGCTGTGATGCTGGCGCATGCACTCGATGGCGCCGTCAAAGCCGTTAAACATTGCCAGCGCTGCAATACATTTACCGAAAACGACATTTGCAACACGTGCCTTGATACCAGTAGAGACGCTACTCTGCTTTGCGTGGTCGAGACGCCGGCAGATCAAGCCGCGCTTGACCGCACAGGTGCCTACAAAGGCTTATTCTTTGTGCTCATGGGCAAGATTTCACCACTGGATGGCATCGGTCCTAAAGAAATTGGTGCAGAAAAACTGATCGCGAGAGCCACAGACGGCATTGTGCAAGAAGTGATTCTTGCCACTAATTTCACGGGCGAGGGTGAAGCCACGGCACATATAGTGAGCACCCTACTAAAAAATCGCGGATTGCAAGTCACGCGTCTATCGCGCGGCGTGCCGATTGGTAGTGAGCTTGAGTATGTGGATCTCGGCACGATTGCGCATGCGTTAGAGGATCGCCGCTGAGGGCAGAAGTGCGAACACACAATGTGGATGCATGTTATGTCGTATTTCAAGCAAAATTAGCAGTTTGAGCCCGTGGATACTGCGTGAGGCGCTCATCTATTCATAGCGTACAATTCTGTATCTTTTTATAAGTTGCGTCCTCAGGAGCCGCCGCCATGACCTACCGCTTTACCGTTGCCTACTGGATTTTGCTCTTTGCGGCCTTGCTGCCGATTGCCTGCGCAGGGCTTGCAAAATGGGGCATGTTTAACAAGAGCCGCAAAGAGGGCGGCTTCGACAATCACAGCCCGCGCGACTGGCTTGATAAACAAATCGGATGGCGGGCGCGCGCCAATGCAGCGCAGGCCAACACGTTTGAAGCGCTGCCGTTTTTCTTTGCTGCCGTGATCATTGCGCATCAGCTGGGCGCAGGGCAAACGCGCTTGGATCTGTTGTGCCTGTCTTGGCTGATGTTACGGATTTTTTACATCATTACCTACGTGGGCGATATGCCAATGCCGCGCACAGCAGTGTGGACCGGCGCTTTTGTTGTCAATATCTTGATTCTGTTTTCAGGTTTTCGCTAAAAAGCAGCAGCGCTCTAAATTTCAAGCGACGTTAGTGATTTCCCGCTCAGCAATCGCCCCGATGTCAATAAGTTGATTTGCAGATAAATTTATCTGCATGATAAGAAAAAGCATCGGTGAAAATATTGATGTAGTGCGCAGAAGATTTTCGCACAACGCAGCTATTTTGACGGCTGGAACCGCTGCTTTGAGCTCATGCCTCGTCTTGGCAGCAAATCGAGCAAGCAGCAAATCAGCAAGCGGTGCTGCGGCAGCGAAGCCAGAAAAGCGCAGCATCACCTTAGCCACCACCAGCATCTCGGCGCTGCCATATCTGCCGCTGCTTGTTGCGCAGCAAAAAGGGTTTTTCTCGCGTGTGGGTCTGGAGCTTGAGATCAGTGAGCAGCAGAGCGCAGCGCGAGCGATTGCATCAGTTGCAGCGGGCAGTTCAGATATTGTTTGCGGTTGGTTTGAGCATTTGCTCAGTGCACCGGGCAGGGCGCTGGGGTTGCAAAGCTTTGCATTGCTCGGCGCAGCGCCCATGATGTCGCTCGGTGTACCGGCGTCTGCGCGAACAGCTGCGAGCAGTGTGCCCGCGCAATTGATGCAGCTTAAAGGGCGCAAGATCGGTGTGATCGCGCTCAATTCGCCCACGCACACTATTGCGCTGGCAGCGCTGCGCCGCAATGGTGTGCGCGCAGATGATGTAGGTTTTGTCAGTGTAGGTAGCGCCGCCAGTGCAGCAGTTGCACTGCGTTCAGGGCAGATTGATGCGCTCATGCACATGGATCCGCTGATGCTAGAGCTAGAGCAGCGCGGCGAGATCACAACGCTTTGCGATCTGCGCAGCCCTTCTGCGGCCTATGGCGTGCTGGGCATGCATCTGCCTTCGAGCTGTGTCGCGGCGCCTCAAGAGTTTTATCAACGTTTTCCAGTCACAGCGCAGGCTTGCAGCGATGCGCTGTTGATGGCTTTGCAATGGCTGGGGCAGGCGAGTTTGCGCGATATGTTGCAATTCCATCAAAGCTTGCCAGAGCTGATGCAAGGCATGACACCACAAAGCTTTGTCGCTGGATTCAAACACTTGCACATGGCATTTTCGACGGATGGCGTTTGCTCATTGCAAATGGCCGGTAATCTTTTGCAAGTCATGCACGATGCAGAACCTGCTTTGCGTCTCGAAAAGATTGATATCTCGAAAAGTATCAACAGCAGCTTGGTGCAGCGCAATCCGCGCGTCTAGCTTTTTAAACCACGACGAGCCTAGCGTTGCTGTACAGACTTGCCACTCACTGCGCTCGCATCAACCCGTCGCGCGCCATCAAAGCGTTGCTGCCAATAGTTCACCCGCATGTCTTCGACGCGAATCACACCGCCCGTGCGCGGCGAGTGGATGAATTTGTTGTCACCCACATAGATGCCGACATGGCTGAAAGCGGATTTGAGGGTGTTGAAAAACACCAAATCGCCGGGCTGAAGCTCCGATTTGTCTATGGGCTGCGTGGCGGCGGCTTGCTC
>JAYSRZ010000174.1:0-1813 GCA_043720775.1 Variovorax sp.
GGCAGTGGTGGCCGTATCAGTCGCTGGCGCTTGAATAAGAGGCTGTGCGATGACCGTTGGCGATACAAACAGCCAGAAAAATGCTGTCAAAGTCAAAAATGCACCACGGCAGTGCGCTAAGCACCACTGTGTTGCCATATCTTGCCAACGAGAATGCACTGTTCGTTCCATAATTGATACGAACTGTAACTCGTGCGATTACTAAACACCCCCTTCGCGAAGAGCAGTGTCTAGTAAATGTCAGCATATCCAACATTTGTCACGATTTCTCGCGTGACAAAGTTGGCATGCATGTCGTTTTTGCGTTGGGCAAACGCGAAGTATTTAAGCGATGAGCGCTTTTTTCATCTTCTTCATCGCAGCCACTTCAATCTGGCGAATCCGTTCGGCACTCACGCCGTATTCCGCCGCCAAATCGTGCAGCGTCAAGCCACCTGATCCGTTGTCGTTGACCTTGAGCCAGCGCTCTTCGATGATGCGCTTGCTGCGTGGATCGAGCGATGCAATTGCAGCTTGTACGCCATCGCCAGACAAATGGTCGCGCTCGCGAGCTTCGAGTTGCGCGGTCGGCTCCATGGAGTTGTCGGATAAGTAAGCAATCGGGCCATAAGCCTCTTCGCCGTCTGCCGAAGGAGAAGGATCGAGCAATACATCGCCTCCTGCAAAGCGCGCCTCCATCTCGATGACTTCTTCGCGCTTGACGTTCAGCGTTTTGGCGACCGTATCAATCTCTTTGGCATTCATGCTGCTGCGGTGCGTGAGGCCGTTCGCATCCTCGGCGGCATCGTGTTTGAATCCTTGCTTCATGGAGCGCAAATTGAAGAAAAGCTTGCGCTGCGCCTTGGTGGTGGCGACCTTGATCATGCGGAAATTCTTCAAGATGTACTCATGAATCTCAGCCTTGATCCAGTGCAGCGCGTAGCTCACGAGGCGCACGCCTTGCTCGGGATCGAAGCGTTTGACGGCTTTCATGAGGCCTACGTTGCCTTCTTGAATTAAATCCGCGTGAGGCAGGCCGTAGCCCAGATATTGGCGAGCTGTGGAGATCACGACGCGCAGATGCGAGAGCACAAGGCGGCCAGCGGCCTCCATGTTTTGCCCTTCTTTCCATTGGCGCGCATAGCGCTGCTCCTCCTCAAGGGTGAGCATCGGCATGCGATTGGCCGCGCTGATGTACGCGTCAATGTTGCCCAGCGAGGGCACCATGCTCATGCTGCCCCAATTGGAGACGGCGGTGTTGCCAGGTATTGTCAAAGCTCCAGACATATCAGAACTCCTTGCGTTCTTTTCCATCCAGTGACTGCGCTAAAAGTGCGGGTTTTCACTGGTATGGATGCAATATTAGCACTCTTCTTAGGGGAGTGCTAAATCAAAAAGTTCAATGACCTTGATGGTTACTGACTATTGGGTCAGTTTTAATTCTGACTGGGATTTCGTGCATTCTTGGGCTATTTTTAAGAGAATAGTACGGTTCGCCGGCGTATTTATTGCGTGGAGTGCTATTGAATTGGTAGTGAGCAGCCGTTCACCTTGAGCTTGTCGAAGGGTTTGCGCGCTAGTGTTTGACGCGACCGTATGTACCTGCGTCGTACCATCGGGCATTTGCCTCAGCAAATTTTTTGAAAACACACGCGGTTGATGTCTTTTCTATCAAACCCACTCCCCGCGCGCCTTCCAAAAAATTTCTGATTCAAACACCCAATGGTTTCCGCTGGGGAGGTGGGTGGTTAACGTCCGAGTTGTGGGGCGGCGCAGCCGTCCCACACGAACGACGAGTTAGCCGCTTGATGTGACGATGAACTCATTGATATGT
>JAYSRZ010000175.1:0-1812 GCA_043720775.1 Variovorax sp.
CTTTGAATTCGCGCAGCAAATCGTTGAGCTTTTTGCTCTCGGGCACGAAGACAGCGGGGCGTAGCAGGGCTTTCAAATGCAGCTCAGGGGCACGTTGTAACTTCAGCAAATCTTTGGCCATCAGGATTCCGATGATATTCTCGCGGTCGTTTTCATAAACCGGAAAACGCGAATGCGAGGTCTCGATGATCAGATGCAAGAGCTCATCAAATGGCGCATCAATGTTGACCAAATCCATACGCGGCGCGGCCACCATCACGTCACCCGCCGTCATATCCGTAATGCGCAAGACGCCCTCAAGCATGGCGCGGCTTTCCGCTCCAATCACTTGGTTGTCTTCGGCCTCGGCCAATGTTTCCATCAGCTCTTCTTTACTGTCGGGCCCAGGGTGGATAAATTCTGCGATTTTTTGCAGGATGCCTCTGCGGTCTTCGTTCTTGTGAACGGCGCTGGCACTTGAGTCACTGGGGGATACACTGCTGCTTGAGCGCGATGCGCTGCGAGCCGCTGGGGAAGAATCACTCACGGATGTCTTTGGTCATTGAACAAGACCACAAGGATAGCGGAAAACTGCGCGTACTTCTTGCAATGCGTCAGCGCCCTTCATTTGCACTGCTGCCTTTGCGAATGTCTTGCAAGGTAGCCAAGAATTCCCAGAATTGCAATGCGCGCTGTTTGAGGCGGAAATCCACCTCGCCCAAACTGTCTTCCACCGCATCTTTCACAGTGCTTTCCACGCGATCTGTGAAATCTTGTTTTTGCAGCAAAAGGTGAGCCTCCACTTCGCCGCCAAAGCTCTCCACCACTGCGCCCGCTTTGCGCGCGATTTTGAGCATGGCTGCGTTTTCGCTCAAAGCGTGGATAAAAAGCATGTTGATTTGCTCTGAGCGCGCATGCAAAATCGCACGCTCCAGCAATGCAGTGCCCAATCCTTTTCCTCGCGAATCCGCATTGACGGACACGCCAAATTCCGCGCAATTGGGATTTTTCGGATCGCTCAAAATAGCCAAATGCGCCATCGCAATCAGCTGCAAGCGGCGATCAAAGATGCCATAAATTTCATCGCGTTTGAAATCGAGACCGTCCACATATTTATTGACCTGCTCGTCGGAGGCGCTGTAGCCAAAGCGCAGATAGCGATCGTGCTCGGGCAGCGCAATGATGTGCTCGGCAATTCGGCGGCGATGGCGGCTGGTCAGCGAACGAATCGGCACCAAGCCGTGATCGTTGCTGCCGTTTGCAGCGTTTGTAACTTGTTCGCCGCCAGCGACCTTCAAACCGATTTCATCGCTCTCCGGGTAGGCCTGCGGATTGAGGCCGGCCTCAAAGACCTCGCCACTGCGCACATGCGACTGGGCGCGCCAAAACTCTAGCGGAGCTTCCAGCGTGGCGGTGATCAGTTGCTTGGCTTGCGTCATCGAGTGATTCAAATGCATGAATGAAATTTAAGGGTAAACCCCATAAATACAAGGATTCAATGCGAGTCTAGTGGAAAAAGACTAAAGGGGCTTCGAACACGTTTTTTCCACCCTTTTTTAAAGGTTTTTTAATGATTAGGGCACGTCAATACTGCGTGAAGCGCTATCAAATTAATAGTTGACTACACTGGCAGCGCAGTCGTCGATTTCACACTGTCCAACATAAAACTCGTCTTGCAATCTTGCACACTGGGATGCTTGAGCAGCGTATCCATCACGAAGCGGGAATAAGCTGGCATGTCTTTGACGACGACTTTCAGGAGGTAATCCATCTCGCCCGTGAGCGCGGCGCATTCGGTGACTTCTGGCCAAATTTGCACAGCAGTGCGAAAGA
>JAYSRZ010000176.1:0-1810 GCA_043720775.1 Variovorax sp.
GCTCAAGCATGCGCAGTCACAAGGCATGCAACACACGCTCACCATCTGCAATGTGGCCACCAGCGCGATGGTGCGCGAATGCAAGCATGCCTACATCACCCGCGCAGGTGTGGAAATCGGTGTGGCCTCCACCAAAGCCTTCACCACGCAGCTCGCTGGACTCTTCTTGCTCACACTAGCGATTGCGCAAACCAAAGGGCTTCTCTCCGAAGCACAAGAGGCGCAATATTTACAAGAGATGCGCCACTTGCCAGTGGCGTTGCAAGCTGTGCTCGCGTTGGAGCCGCAGATCATTGCTTGGGCGGAAGATTTTGGTAAAAAGGAAAATGCTCTTTTTCTGGGTCGTGGCCTGCATTGGCCCATCGCGATGGAAGGCGCGTTGAAGCTCAAAGAAATCAGCTACATCCACGCTGAAGCCTATGCTGCCGGTGAACTCAAACACGGCCCGCTGGCGCTTGTCACAGAAGAAATGCCCATCGTCACCGTTGCGCCCAACGACGCGTTGCTCGAAAAACTCAAAAGCAATATGCAAGAAGTGCGCGCCAGGGGCGGCGTGCTCTATGTGCTCGCCGATGCCGACAGCTATATCGAATCCGGCGAAGGCCTGCACGTCATTCGTATGCCAGAACACTACGGTGCTTTGTCTCCGATCCTGCACGTTGTGCCGCTGCAATTACTCGCGTATCACACGGCGCTGGCTAAGGGCACGGATGTTGACAAACCAAGAAATTTGGCCAAGAGCGTTACCGTAGAGTAGCGCTCGTAGCGCGAAGCGCTGAGTGGCGAAGCCACGGCCAAACTTGGCTTGCGGCAAGCGCTCACTTTGCAAAGCAAAGTTAAGCTGCAAAGCAGCGGCGCTTGGCATAAGCCGCGCAATCTTGCGAAGAGCGTGACGGTGGAGTGACACTCAGCTTACGTGCGAATGCGCAACGAAGGTGGCCACTAGACCGCGACCATTAGGCCCTGCGTCAAGCTTGATGCTGCCCCCCATGCGCCGCGATGCTTGAAGCACGATGGCTAAGCCAAGCCCGGAGCCACTCGCCATCTGGCCGGCCACGCGGTAAAAGCGTTCAAACACTTTCTCGCGCTCAGCCTCGGCGATACCGGGGCCATCGTCGCAGACGACCAGCTCGAAGCCTTGATCTGGCATGGCACGAAGCGTCGCGGTCACGTTGCCGCCATGATGCCCGTAGCGAATGGCGTTGTCCACCAAGTTGATGAGTACCGATTCCAAGGCCGCAATGTCTACGGTTCGGATCAATGAATCTGGTGCATCGAAGGATAGATCAATGTCCTTGTTGATTGCTGAGTGAGCCAAGGCAGCGAGCTGCTGGCGAGCCCACTGCGCCAGCTCCACCTTTTGCACAGGCTGAGCAGCAGCTTCATCCATCGCTGCCAAGCTCAGCAGTTGGGAGGAAACATGCGATGCGCGCTCAATAGCGTTTTCCAAATGCGTTTGCGATTGTGCGCGTGCATCAGCATCTTCGGTGCGCGCCATTGCATGGGCTTGCGCGGCCATCACAGCCAACGGTGTCCGTAGCTCGTGCGCGGCATCTTGCACGAAAGCGCGCTCGCGTGCCAACCGATTGCGCAGTTTGGCCAGCAAATCATCTAGCGCATTCTCCAGAGGCTTGAGCTCGGCATGCTTCGCATGAAAGCCAATCGGGCTCAAATCTCCATCTTGGCGTTGGTCGATCGTGTCTGCAAGCTGTCGCAAAGGCCGCAAGCCATGCCGCATAGAAAACCACAAAGGCAGCATCACAAACGGCATTGCAAGTAGTAAAAACGGCAGGAGTTCTTTTGCGTTGTA
>JAYSRZ010000177.1:0-15231 GCA_043720775.1 Variovorax sp.
CAATGAACACAACCCCCGACATCACACACATCGCACCGCGCGATAAAGCTGAAATTTTGGCGCAGGCGCTGCCCTACATTCGCAAGTTTCACGGCAAGACCATCGTTATCAAATACGGTGGCAATGCGATGACGGATCCGCAGTTGCAGGAAGATTTTGCGGAAGATGTGGTCTTGCTCAAACTCGTGGGCATGAACCCGGTGGTGGTGCATGGCGGCGGGCCGCAGATTGAGGCGGCATTGAAGCGCTTGGGCAAAGAAGGCAAGTTCATCCAAGGCATGCGCGTCACTGATGCTGAGACGATGGAAGTGGTGGAGTGGGTCTTGGCCGGCGAAGTGCAGCAAGATATTGTGGGCTTGATCAATGCAGCAGGTGGCAAAGCTGTGGGCCTCACGGGGCGCGATGGTGGGCTGATTCGCGCGAAGAAGCTCAAGATGCTGGATCTAAAAGACGCGAGTATTGAGCATGATGTGGGCCAAGTGGGCGACATCGTGGCGATTGATCCGAGCGTAGTGAAAGCGTTGCAAGACGATGCGTTTATCCCAGTGGTCAGCCCGATTGGCTTTGGCGAGAAAAATGAGAGCTACAACATCAATGCCGACGTGGTGGCTGCCAAGCTTGCGACGATTTTGAAAGCTGAAAAGCTGATGATGCTCACTAACATCAGCGGCGTGTTGAACAAAGAAGGCAAGCTGCTCACAGAGCTCACCTCGCGGCAAGTCGATGAGCTAATTGCAGATGGCACGATCTCGGGCGGCATGATTCCCAAAATTGCTGGCGCGATTGATGCAGCCAAGAGCGGCGTGAATGCGGTGCATATCGTGGATGGCCGTGTGCCGCATGCCATGCTTTTGGAAATTCTCACTGATCAGGCCTACGGCACGATGATCACATCACGCTGATTCATTTATGCGCCTTCTGCTAGTCGAAGACGATGTGATGCTGGCCAGCGGGATCAAGCTGGGGCTGTGCGGCGCGGGTTATGCGGTCGATTGGGTGGGCTCGGGCGAGCGGGCGCTTGATGCGCTGAAGGCCGACAGTTTTGATGCGGCAATTGTGGATCTTGGTCTCCCAAAAATGGATGGCTTGGAGCTCACCAAACTGATGCGCAGCAACGGCTTTAGCTTGCCGATTTTGATTCTCACGGCGCGTGATGCGCTGCAAGATCGCGTACAGGGGCTTGATTTTGGCGCAGATGATTACATGGTCAAACCGTTTGAGCTGCCTGAGCTGCTGGCACGCCTTCGCGCCTTGCTGCGCCGCTCCCAAGCTGCCACTTCCAGCTCCATCAGCTATGGCCCGATCACATTGGATACGGCCATGCGGCAAGCCACAGCACAAACATCGCAAGGGCCGCAAACGATTGAGCTTGGGCCGCGTGAATGGACGGTTCTCGAATATCTGATGCTGCAAGCGCCCAAGCCAGCGGCAAAAGAAAAAATACTCGCTGCTCTGACGGGCTGGGACAAAGAGATCACGGCCAATGCGGTGGAGGTGTATATCTCTCGGCTGCGCAGTAAGCTGGGCCCCTTTGGCGTGGAGCTGCGCTCGATTCGCGGCTTTGGCTATCGGCTAGAGCTGGCATCTGATACGCCAACTGCTGCACCAATCACCCTCGGCTGATCGGCTCATTTCATGCGTTGGCGTACCTGGTTTGATCGCTCTGCGGTGCAAAACCCCAGCATGATGGCTGGGCTGCGAAGCCGCTTGCTTGTGATGCTGCTCGTGCCACTGGTGATTTTGCTGTGTTTGAGTGTGTGGCTCGACATTCGCGCGGCAGGCACAGCTGCGATTCAGCAAGATTTGGGCATGCAGCGCCTCTCGCCTTTACTCGTCGACTCCATCGTGGCCGAAGGCGCTAAACCCGATGATCCGCCTGTGGTGTTGCTCACGCCCGCGATTGAAGATTTCATCAAAGAGCGCGAAGGCCAAGCCCAATGGGGCGTAGCCACACTCGATGGGCGAGTGATCATCGGGCCCTCATGGCTGTCTACGCCCACGCCTGCGACGAGTGAGCCTGAATTTCATAGCGAAGAAAATAGCGGTGTGGTCTATCGCATCATGGCGCAGCGCGCCACCACAGCGGCTGGCGAATATGTGCTGCTGCTTGCTGATGGCTCGGATGCCCGGCAAAGCTGGTTGCGCTCATTGCTGCTCAAAGTGTTGCTGCCCAATGGTCTCTTGATTGCAGCGGTGATCTTTGCAGTGAGCTGGGCTGTGCAGCGGGCACTCAAACCTTTGACATACATCACACGCGCTGTGGAACAACGCTCGCCGCGCGATTTGAGTGAGCTTGATGCACAGCAATCCCCACTTGAGGTACGTCCGCTGGTGCAATCGCTCAATCGGCTCTTTGGCCTCGTCAACACGCAAAGCGAATCGCAGCGCCGATTCATCGCAGATGCTGCGCATCAATTGCGCACGCCCCTAGCGGGTTTGCAAGCTCAGGTGGAAGCTTGGGTGCAGTCTGCACAGGGTGCGGGCGTCGACATTTACAAAGAAAATAACCCTTTAACCCGCGTCAAAAATGCGCAAGGTGCTATCACTTTAAGAGCAGACGAATTGATCCGTCTGCGCGATGCCACACGCCGCACATCGCAACTGGCCACGCAATTACTCGCCCTCTCGCGCGCTGATGCGCATGCTTCGGGCAACGCCGCAATGCAAAGCGTCGATCTCTCGCAGCTGTGCGCTGATGTACTAGAGCAGCATTTAGACAGCGCCATGCAGCACGGCATTGATTTGGGTATCGAGATTGATCACAGCGCTCCCTTGATCGTGCCCGGCCATGAATGGCTGCTGCGGGAGCTGCTCTCAAACCTGTGCGATAACGCGATTCGATACACCGCAGCAGCACACCACATAGCAGGCGGTGGCGGCGGCGGCCTAGTGACTTTGCTTGCAAAACGCCATCAGCAAGGTTTTTTACTTCAAGTGCGCGACAATGGCGCAGGCATTGCCGACGACGAGCGAGACAAGGTGTTGCAGCGCTTTTATCGCGTGCGGGGTACGCAAGGCGAAGGCAATGGTTTGGGGCTGGCGATTGCGCAAGAGATCGCCAAGCTGCACGGCAGCAGAGTCGTTTTATCAGATGCGCAAACGCATATTCCCAGCGCAGCGCGCGGTTTGCTGGTGAGTGTTTACCTGCATGCGCAACTAGCAGACGCGCCGTAAAAGCGCCATCAAGCTGTGAGAGAATGATTTTCATGTCAGAAACAGAAACATCCGAAATTTCCTCCGCTACGAATAGCGAGTCAGCCGAAAAACGCAAGCGCCCGAAGCCCGGCGAGCGCCGCGTGCAAATCTTGCAAACCCTAGCCAGCATGCTAGAGCGCCCCGGCGCAGAGCGCGTGACCACCGCTGCTCTGGCGGCCAAGCTTGATGTATCAGAGGCCGCGCTGTATCGCCACTTTGCCAGCAAGGCGCAAATGTTCGAAGGCTTAATCGAATTCATTGAAAGCTCGGTGCTCGGCCTCGTGAATCAAATCACCGAGCGTGAGACGAATGCCTCCACGCGTCTTGGCAAAATGATCGCCATGCTGCTGCAATTCGGTGAGAAAAATCCGGGCATGTGCCGCGTGATGACGGGCGATGCTCTGGTATTTGAAAACGAGCGTTTGCAAGAGCGCATGAATCAACTGTTTGATAAGTTGGAAAGCAGCTTTAAGCAAAGCCTGCGTGATCTCGTTGCAGACAGCGCCACGCCTACAGTGGAGGCGCAAGCGCGCGCTTCGGTGCTGACTGCCTTTTGTATGGGCCGCTTGCAGCGCTATGGCCGCTCAGGCTTTAAGCGTATGCCTACCGAGCATTTAGAAGCGAGCCTCGCACAGCTCTTGGGCTGAGCACCTTCCTCAATGCTACAAAATCAGTAGCACTCTACGCAGTATATATGCCGGCTAATGGCAGTTTTCATTTAAAAATTAGCCTTGCAAACGAGGTATTGCATCTGCTGCCCAGCGGCGCGATGCATTTGCCAGCGCATGCCGCTTTGCTGATTGCCGATGCACACTTTGGCAAAGCCAGCAGCTTCCGTCAACTCGGCATACCCGTGCCCAGCGGCACAACGCAAGAGACTTTGAATGACATCACGCGCGATCTTGCCTTAACGCAGGCCACGCATCTGATCTTCCTCGGCGATTTTCTGCATTCCAAGCATGCGCATGCCGCCGCCACGCAAGATGTGCTCACCGCATGGCGCAAGCAGCGCAATGATTTGAACATCACGCTCGTGCGCGGTAACCATGATGATCGCGCAGGCGATCCGCCTAACTCTCTGGGCATTGAGGTTGTCAACGAGCCCCTCCTGTTGGGCGCTTTGGCGCTGTGCCACCATCCGCAAATCGTTAAGCTGCATTACGTACTCGCTGGCCATCTGCATCCCTGCATCACACTGCAAGGCAAGGGCCGCGATAGGTTGAGGTTGCCTTGCTTTTGGATGGGTGATGAGGCCGAGCACGCGTGTGGCGTCTTGCCGGCGTATGGCAGCTTCACCGGGATGCATCCGATTGAGCGGCGTGAATCAGACGCTGTGTATGCGATTGCGGGGGATGTGGTGAGAAGGGTGTGAATGGTTCACGAAGGCATTAAGAACACGGAAGGCACGGAAAAGAGCCTGCTGTTTTTCATCTCGTATTTTCTGTGTCTTCCGTGTAGTTTCCGTGTCCTCCGTGTTCCAGACTGTCAGCTCACTACCAGATCAAATCAACAGCGGATCCACATCCACTGCAAAGCGAATCAGCCCCTTGCATTGCGGCAAACCTCGTAAGGCGCGAAGCTCAGGCAACCACGCAGATAAAAAGTTTTGCAAGGCTGCCCGCGATGTGCTCTCTAGCAGTATTTGTGCACGCTCCACATCGGCCACGCGCTGCATGCTCATCGGCACGGGCGGGAAGACAGTGATTTGCTCGCCTGCACTGTCGCCCGCTGCTTCATGCGCGGCTTGTAGGAATGCAATCGCAGCAGCTTGCGTGCGCGCTTCGGCTCTGAGCAAAGCTTGAAAAGAAAAGGGCGGCAGCTGCGCCTGCGCTCTGTCTTTCAATTGCTGCGCTGCAAAACCAGCTACATCGTGCTTAGCAAGCGAGGCAAACAGCGGATGATCGGGATGGCGGGTTTGCACCCACATTTGCGCGGGTGATGATGAGGCGGAGGTGGCCGCATCACGCCCTGCTCTTCCCGCAGCTTGCATCAGCAAAGCAAACAATCGCTCGGGCGCACGAAAATCGCTTGAGAACAACGCAGCATCCGCATCAATCGCCGCCACCAACGTGATGCGCCGAAAATCATGGCCCTTGGTGATCATTTGCGTGCCGACCAAGATATCTACGTCGCCAGCATGCACCTGCGCGAGCTGCGCCTCTAGCTCACCCTTGTGTTTCGTTGTGTCGGCATCAATGCGTTGGATGCGAATCGGTGTGCCATCGGGTCTCGTGGCGTCTTTGCCGAGTGCAATCGCCAACTCCTCTTCAATCTTTTGCGTGCCGCGCCCCACGGGCTGAATATCCATATTGCCGCATTCCGGGCAGGCACGCGGCACGCGTTCAGTGTGGCCGCAGTGATGGCAGCGCAGCGTGCGATCTGTTTTATGAAACACACGGTAGGCGCTGCAATGCGGGCATTCGCATTTCCAGCCGCAAGCATCGCATGCAAGCACGGGCGCATAGCCGCGCCGATTGAGAAACACCAGCGATTGCTCGCCGCGAGCGATGCGCTCTTGCAGCGCAGCGATGAGTTGCGGAGCGAACAAAGTGCCCCTTGCTGGAAGGCGCATATCGGCCAATTTGAGCTTGGGCAAAAGTGCATCGCCGATGCGGGACGGCATCTCTAACTTTTGATAACGCCCCTTTCCAAGCGTGGTGTCAGCGGCCTGCCAGCTCTCCAGCGATGGCGTAGCCGAGCCGAGCATGACGCGACACAAATTTCCATGCTCGCTCTCCAGTTTCCCACGCATCACCGCCAAATCCCGCGCCGAATGCCGTGCGCCGTCTTGCGATTTGTAGCTCGCATCATGTTCCTCATCAACGACGATCAAACGCAAATGCGGCATGCTGGCAAAAATGCTCATGCGCGTGCCGAGGACGATGCGAGCCACTCCACTGTGCGCCATCAGCCAAGATTTCAAGCGCTGCGCGGGCGTCATGCCGCTGTGAAGTATGGCGATTTGTTCGCCGGTAAAGCGCTCTGCGAAACGCGACTGGAGCTGCGGCGTGAGGTTGATCTCGGGCACCATGATGAGCACTTGCGCTTTATCGTCTTGCGCTAGCACGCGCGCAACACTGCGCAAATACACCTCGGTTTTACCGCTGCCGGTGCTGCCGAAAAGCAGCGCGGGCTTGGGCACAACGTCGGGTGTAGATTGAGCAAAGAATTGATCGATAGCAGAGGCCTGCTCTGCGCTAAGCGCTACTAAATTCGTAGCAACTACAGTGACTGCGTCAACCGCATCTGCATCTGCAGATGCTTTGCTCTGCTTTTTCGGCGGCTTAGGCTTTAAGCGCTTAGCCATTTGCAGCGCATCGAGTTCACGCAATTGCGGCGGCAGCGTGGCCAACGCCACTTCGCCTAAAGCACGTTGGTAGTAACGCGCCGTGAACGCAATCAATGCCTGCCACGCGGCATTCAGGGGCGCGATATCACCCAGGCTGCCTGCGATGCTTTTAAGCGTGTGCTTGGGCTGCTCGCTTTTCTGCGCAACGCTATCGCTGGCACTAGCATCTTCCCAGACAATGCCCAACACCTCACGCGAACCCAGCGGCACTCGCACAAGGCTGCCCGCGCTTAAGAATTGCTCGCTCGAATAGCTGAGCACAGCGGGCAAATCAATGTGCGCCGGCGTGGCCACAGCGACTTGAAGTAGCCAGTTTTCCGGAGTGTCGGTTTTAGCGGGCATTGCTCAGATTAATGTGCGAAAGATGGGCTAAGTGCTTGATCTGTCATGCTTTTGTCATGTGTTCAAAGGTTCTGTGGATAACTTTGTTGATATCTCATCTTGGTATGGCAAAAACCCGCATGAAATAAGGCTTTCTCTAGTTTGCCTCAAAATCAAGCAATCACTCAAAACCTATATGAATCAACGACTTAAGTGCGCTACAGAATGGGTAGCAGTGATCTGCTCGCCGCACTCATTATTTTGCGCCGCAGCATAGTTTTTGTGCATAAGTGAACCATCCTGCGTCTAAAAATAGATATTTTTATGCTAGTTTCGTGTAGATTTTGGCAAAAAACAGCCTGAAGTTAGCAACCGCTTCAAGTTTGCGCTAATCGCATAGCGAGAGACTGAGATTTAACAGCTTCGACCAGGGCGCTCACATGCTCTGGCGGCGTGAATTGGCTGATGCCATGACCAAGATTGAAGATGTGCGTTTGCCCAGCGCCTTCGCCCACATGTGGCGCGCCAAAATCACTCAGCACCTTGCTGACCTCTTTTGCAATGGCATCCGGCGGCGCAAACAAAACGTTGGGGTCAATGTTGCCTTGCAACGCTTTGCCCGTGCCTTGCAACACGCCTCGCGCATGTCTCAAGCTGCATGTCCAATCCAACCCAAGAACTTCGCAATGCATATCGCGCATGCTGGAGAGCCACAAGCCGCCGCCCTTGGTGAAGACGATGCGCGGCACGATGTTGCCTGCAGCATCGGTGCGCTTGAGCTGCTGCAAAACTCTCTGCGTGTAAGCCAAGCTAAATTCATGAAACGCCGCATGCGAGAGCGCCCCGCCCCAGCTATCAAACACCATCACGGCTTGCGCGCCCGCATCAATTTGCGCGTTCAAATACGCTGCTACTGCAGTTGCATTGATCGCCAAAATGCGATGCATCAAATCCGGCCGCGCATACATCATGCTTTTGACGAGCCGGAAATCATCGCTGCCGCCGCCCTCGACCATGTAGCAAGCCAGCGTCCACGGGCTGCCTGAGAAACCAATCAAAGGCACACGTTGCTTGCCGTTTTGCACGAGAGCCTTGCGAATCGAAGACACCGCATCAAACACGTATTGCAGCTTCGCCATGTCAGGCACGGCCAACTTTTCAACGCCCGCTTCATCACGCACGGGCTTAGCAAACTTAGGCCCTTCCCCCGTCTCAAACGATAGCTCCAGCCCCATCGCATCAGGCACAGTGAGAATGTCAGAAAACAAAATCGCCGCATCCAAATCGTAGCGCGCCAAAGGCTGCAAGGTCACCTCAGTAGCGTAATCACGATTCGTGGCCAGCCCCATGAAGCTGCCCGCTTTGGCGCGAGTGGCTTTGTATTCCGGCAAATAGCGCCCGGCTTGTCGCATGAGCCACAGGGGCGTGTGCGGCGTGGCATGGCCTAAGCAGGCCTGCAAGAAAGTGGGGTTGTGAAGCTGGGAGAAATCTAAAGTCATGCAGCGATTATCCGTGCCTGCTGCACGCACACCGCGACGTGCCAAAATTTATTGCAACACGCCGCGCCGCTGCGCCACCACTTCCGAGCCACTCACCGCGTTAGCCTGATTGCCCCAACTGGCTCGGATGAATGTCGTCACTGCGGCGATGTCGTCGTCGGTCAGCACATGCACGAAGGGCGGCATGCCGTAGGGGCGAGGATTGCCAGCGGTTGCTGGCGCATAGCCACCCGCGAGGATGATGCGTACAAGATTGGCACTGCTGGAGAGGCTAACGGCGCGGTTGCCAGCAAGAGCGGGGATCAAAAGCGCTTGGCCGGTCAGTGCATCGGCCTCTTTCACACCTTGGCCTCCTGCGCCATGACAAGTAGCGCAATGCTGGGTGTACAGTGCTGCACCATTTTGCAAGGATTGCGCTGCGACTTTGGCCTGCGCTTTTTGCGGCGCGGCCTGCACAGGCAGGTTTTGCAGATACGCCGCTGTTGCATTGAGATCATCATCGCGCCAAAACTGCGTGCTTTTCGCCACCACCTCGGCCATCGGCCCGAGCGCTGAGGCGTTGTGTGTCGTACCGCTTTTAAGAAAAGCCACGATCTGCTCGCGCGGCCAATGCTGCACACCCGCTTCTTCTTTTGCATGCAATGAAGGCGCATACCAATCGTGCATTGGCATGAGTGCGCCAGAGAGCAAGCCATCTGAGCTGGCCGCGCCGAGTGCATTGCGCTGAGCATGGCACGCGCTGCAATGACCTAGGCCTTGAACCAAATACTTACCGCGTTGAACCTCATCGATTGCAACTGTACTTTTTGAGCGATTTAGTGCTGCAGAAGCCGTGGAATCTGCGTGAGCCGCTATCAATTTAGGATTTTTTTGCTCATCGGCTGCCGAGAAGAACAACACACGCCAAACTGCCAAAGCCAATTGCGTGTTGAGCGGAAAGCCCAGCTCATGCGCGCGGTTGGCTTGCGCCACGGGCTTGACGCCCGCCATGAAATAAGCATGCAACGCATCACTATCCGCACGGCTGATGTGGGTGTAATTCGTATACGGAAAAGCCGGCGTGAGAAGTTTGCCGCTGGCGCTGACGCCATGTTTCATGGCGCGATAAAAGGCTTCTGCGCTCCATGCACCGATGCCATGCTGCACATCGGGCGTGATATTGCTCGCATACACAGCGCCAAAAGGTGTGTGAATGGCCTTACCGCCGGCAAACGGTTCGCCGCCTCGCTCGCTGTGACAAGCGGCGCAATTGCCTAGTTTTGCTAAGTATTCGCCTTGCAACACGCGTTGTACGGAAGGCAGATTTTTAACGTCATTTTGAGCACTATCGCCCGCAGATACTGCGTGAGGCGCTATCAATTCAGTAGCTACTGAAGTCGCAAAGCCAATCAGCAATACAGCGAGCAATGCGCCCACGATCATCATGCAGCGTTTGACTGTTGATGCGGTTTGCAACGCGAAGAACTTCATGGCGCGCCACCGCAGGTAGCAACCAACGCTCTCGAAGGCATGGGGTTGATGGGCTCATTCTTAAAAACTGACGATGGTTTGTTAACAATAGGCTGCGCCGCCAACCAAATCGCCACTGCGCTCACATCTTCAGGCTTCAATTTGCGAGCCATCGCTGCCATGCAATCGGGCGAGTGCGCTTTACGCATGCCCGTTTGCCAAGCGCCGAGTTGGCCCGCCATGTAGTCGCGCGGCAGGCCTAGCAAGCCCGGAATGAAATACTCGCCTGAGCCTTGCAAAGCCGCACCGTGGCAGCTGGTGCAAGCCGCAATTCCCAAAGCGGCATCACCACGCAGAGCAAGCTGTTGGCCGCGCTGCATCACTGAAGCAGACGTGCCCGCAGGAGGCGTTTGTGGCTCAGGATAAGGCAATTGCAGCTGCGCAAAATACTGCGCCATCTCTTGCAGCGCCGCATCGCTTTGATGCTCCACCAATCCCACCATCAGACCGTAATGCCGGCGGCCATCGCGGAAATTTTTTAGTTGGTTGTAAAGGTAGGGCGCGCTCTTGCCTGCGATGCGCGGAAAATACACTTCATTGGCTGTGCGGCCTACAGTGGCTGTGCTGCCTGCGCCGTGGCACGTCGTGCAGGCTTGCATGCGTTTGGCCGTGGTTTGCGCACTTGAGGCAGTGCAGATGAATATGGCAATAACTAAAGTGAGGAATGAAGATTTTTTCACAGAGGTAATCGTAACGCCGAGCGCAAAACTCAGCACAGCCAAAGGCTAATAAAAAGACGTTAGTAGTTGCGCCCTGCTTTGAATGCAGCGCTGCTGCGTGGCGCAAGCTGCGTAGCAGCCGCCAAGCGAGCCCTGACTTGCCCCACATGCGCATGCGTGATCGCCAGCCCCAGCGCATCGGCTGCATCTTTGCCGGGCAAGCCGGGTAATTTGAGCAGCCGCATCACCATCTCTTGCACTTGTGCTTTTGCCGCCTTGCCATGCCCGGCCACAGCCTGCTTCATCTGTAGCGCTGTGTATTCCGCCACAGGCATATCCAGCGATACAAGAGCTGTGACGCAGGCGCCACGCGCTTGACCGAGCAGCAGTGTGGCTTGCGGATTCACATTCACAAAAACAATTTCAACGGCAGTCTGCTCAGGCCGGTATGTCGCCACCACTTCACGCACGCCGTCATACAAGACTTTCAGCCGCGCCGGTAAATTGCCACGATCCAAATGCGTGGTCGTTATCGTGCCGCTGGCCACGTAATGCAAAACACCGCCACTGGCCTCCAACACGCCAAAGCCCGTGGTCTGCAAGCCCGGATCAATGCCCAAGATGCGCACGATAGCCTCGCTTAACCACTATAAAAAAAATAGCACTCCACGCAGTATCTACGGCGTCAATCTGCCGAAAATGCTTAAAAATTGAGTTCACAGATTGAAATACCAACGTACTGAATGAAAAAATACCGGCGCAGCAAAACACAGCGCATCCACGCGATCCAACAAGCCCGTGGCGCCTGTGACGGATGGCGCGCCGCTCCAATTCGTCACGCCCCGATCCCGCTTCAAAGCCTTCATCACCAAATGCCCCAAGCTACCAGCAATACAAGCAATCACCGCCATACCCAGCGCCTGCCCCGGCTTAAACGGAGTGATGCCCGCCAGCAAACCGCCCACCAGCCCACCAGCGGCCACGCCGATGAAGAAGCTCGTCCAAGTAAAGCTCATGCTGATCAGCGGCGCACGCGGCTTTTTCTTCAGCCAGCGCTGCATCACATGCTGCACCACCATACAAATCTGCACCGTGAAGACGAGAAAGAAAACGAGAAACGCGTTTTTCTCTACATTCCACTTCGGAAATTGCAGCAGAAGTAGCGCCGGCACATGGCTCATGCCGTACACACAAACCATGATGCCCCATTGCAGCTTGGCATTGCGCTCTAAAAACCGCTCAGGATCGTTCGCCAAAGCACTCACTACAGGAATCGCCAAAAACACATACACCGGAATAAACACGGTGAACAGCTCAAAATGCTCGGTAATCACGAGGTAGAACTGCACCGGCAGCACCACAAAAAACGCCAGCAACAAACTGCGGTGATCGCCGCGTCGCGTGGGCGAAAGCGTGATAAATTCGCGCAGCGCGAAAAACGCCACGATGGCAAAAAGCCATGTTGCCACCGTGTCACCCAGCACCCACCCCATCCAAAAAACGATAGCCACCAGCCAAGAGGTTTGTAGCAAGCCAGATAAGCGCTTGATCTCATTGCTCCATGCCGCGCCGCGCTCCGTCTCCCGTTCGCGAAAAGCCAAGGCAAACAACACCAAAGAAGACAGCAGCAGCAAGCCAAACAAGATGATGAACAAAAGCCCGACTTGCTCAGAAGCTGACAAAGCACGTAAATATTGCGTCATCTCGTCACACCTCTCGCAGCGCAATCACTGCATTACGCGCACGTTCAGCGAATGCAGTGTGATCTTCAAGCCAGGCATCCTCGCCCTGCCCACTACGCTGGATCTGCATCGGCGCACCAAACGTCACGCTGCACAAAACGGGCACGGGCACGACTTCTCCTTTGGGCAGCA
The DNA here is from genome assembly GCA_043720775.1 of Variovorax sp. Taxonomy (GTDB): domain Bacteria; phylum Pseudomonadota; class Gammaproteobacteria; order Burkholderiales; family Burkholderiaceae_C; genus JANMDU01. Next base: position 12,407 of record JAYSRZ010000177.1, read on the forward strand.
AGCGCTGAATATTATTGATCCACGCTGGCACAAGCACGACATGTGGGAACTTGAGCGCTAAGTTATACAGCCCACTTTTAAAGCGATGCGGCAGTTCTTCAAAACCGCGCGTGCCCTCGGGAAACAAAATGATTGAATCGCCGTTGGACAGCGCTTCCATCAAAGGCGCCAGCGGATCGCTGAAAACGCCGCTCTCGTCTGCTTTGCGTTCCCGCTCCACATACACCGCATGAAACACCTCGCGCGTGAGCCAATGCTTAAAAGGCGTTTTCGTCCAGTAATCCTTCGCCGCAATCGGCCGCGTGATGCCGCGCAGCTCAGCGGGCAGCGCCGCCCAAATCATCACCAAATCGGCATGGCTTTGGTGATTGGCAAAATAAATGCGCTGCTCCGCCTTAGGCGGGCAGCCATGCCAGCGCGCCTGTGCCCCTGTGAGTGCGCGCACGAGGCCTAGCAAAAACAAACTCATTAACTTAGCAAGCATCTCACAATGTTAACCGCTGCAACGCGGCGCACGCCTGCTTCTCAGCCGTAGAATCAAGATCGTGAAAAAAATACTCGTCACAGGGGGCGCAGGCTTCATCGGCTCTAACTTCGTATTGGATTGGCGAGCTGAGATGAATCACGCCGTCGTCAACGTCGATGCCCTCACCTACGCAGGCAATCTTGAAAACCTCTCATCTCTTGAGGGCGACCCCCTGCACATCTTTATCCAAGCCGACATCGCAGATTTTTTGCGTATGGGCGAGCTTTTGATTGAGCACCAACCTAGCGCAGTCATCCATTTCGCCGCCGAAAGCCACGTTGATCGCTCCATCCACGGCCCTGAGGCTTTCATTCAAACCAATATCGTCGGTACGTTTCGGTTGTTAGAAGCCGTGCGCGCTTATTGGTCGAATTTGGCCATAGAACAGCAGCAAGCCTTCCGATTTCTGCACGTCTCCACTGATGAGGTCTATGGCTCATTGGCGCCAGATGCACCCGGCTTCACAGAGCAGCATGCCTACCAGCCCAACAGCCCCTACAGCGCCAGCAAAGCCGCCAGCGACCATCTCGTGCGCGCCTACCACCACACCTACGGCCTGCCCACGCTGACCACCCACTGCTCCAACAACTACGGCCCTTACCATTTCCCTGAGAAGCTCGTCCCCCTGTTGATCGTCAACGCCCTCGCCGGTAAAAACCTGTCCGTCTATGGCGACGGCACGCAAATTAGAGACTGGCTCTACGTCAAAGACCATTGCAGTGCCATACGCCGCGTCTTGGAAGCTGGCAAAGTTGGCGAGGTTTACAACATCGGCGGCTGTCATGAGGTACCCAACATCGAGATCGTCAAAACCATCTGCGCCTTGCTTGATGAACTGTGCTCCAAAAGCGATGGCACAAGCTATTCAAACCAAATCACCTACATCCAAGACCGCCCCGGCCACGACAGACGCTACGCCATTGATGCCAGCAAAATCAACACCCAACTGGGTTGGAAGCCATTTGACACCTTCGCGTCCGGCATCCGCAAAACCGTGCAGTGGTATCTCGATCATCCCGATTGGGTCGCCAACGTGCAAAACGGCAGCTACCGTGATGGGCCGCAACAGTGTCACGAGAATGCCGCATGATCGACGCGACGCCACAATTGTTGACTCAGCGCAAAGGTATCGTCCTAGCCGGCGGCAACGGCTCACACTTGTACCCCGCTACGCTAGCCGTCAGCAAACAGTTGCTGCCCGTCTACGACAAACCCATGGTGTACTACCCCTTGAGCACCCTCATGCTCGCTGGCATCCGAGACATCCTCATCATCAGCACCCCACAGGACACGCCGCGCTTCCAGCAGCTCCTAGGCGACGGCAGCCAATGGGGCATTAGCTTGCAATACGCCGTCCAGCCTAGCCCGGACGGTCTAGCGCAAGCCTTCATCATTGGCGAAAAATTCATTGGCAATCATCCCAGCGCCCTCGTGCTTGGCGACAACATCTTCTACGGTCATGACTTTCAACAACTGCTAAGCACTGCGGACAAGCAAACCGATGGCGCCACCGTCTTCGCCTATCACGTCAAATATCCCGAACGCTACGGCGTGGTCGCCTTCGACGCAAAGGGCAAAGCCAGCAACATCGAAGAAAAGCCTAACGCCCCGAAGAGCAACTATGCCGTCACCGGCCTGTATTTCTACGACAACCAAGTCACGACAATAGCCAAAGCCGTCAAGCCCAGCGCACGAGGCGAGCTAGAAATAACTGCAGTTAACGATGCGTATCTGCAAAACGGCCAGCTCAACGTGCAAATCATGCAGCGCGGCTACGCTTGGCTGGATACTGGCACACATGAAAGCTTGTTAGAGGCCAGCCAGTTTATTGCCACGATAGAGCATCGCCAAGGCTTGAAGGTGTGTTGCCCTGAGGAAATTGCCTTCAACATGAAATGGATTGATGCAGAGCAACTAGAGCGCTTGGCCATGTCCTTGGCTAAAAATCCATACGGTCAATATCTGCTTGGACTTCTGAAAAACAAGGCCAAGCCGTGAAGATTACGCACACCCGCCTGCCTGAAGTGCTTTTGATTGAACCCAAAATCTTTACCGATGAGCGAGGCTTTTTCTTCGAGAGCTTCAACCAGCGCCTCTTGGACGAGGCAGTAGGCCATCCAGTCGCTTTTGTGCAAGACAATCACAGCCAATCGCAAAGAGGCGTGCTGCGCGGTCTGCATTACCAACTCCCTCCGCATGCCCAAGGCAAACTTGTGCGCGTGCTGGAAGGCGAGGTGTTTGATGTTGCTGTGGACATCCGCCGCAGCTCCCCCCGCTTTGGCCAATGGGTAGGCGTGCA
>JAYSRZ010000178.1:0-5058 GCA_043720775.1 Variovorax sp.
CGCTAGAGAATATCAAACCCAACGATTATTTAGAAATTGAGGTGCCACGGTGAAAAAGCGAATTTCAATGAATGATATGAATGTGATAACGAAAGACCTCGTATATTAAAACCGTCAACTCTTGAGGCCGCCTGGCCTGATGAGCTGGCTGGCTCGGGACAGGCTGGGAAAGACTTTGAGGCATGACGACCTCGTGGGTCAGATAAGCCGCCCGATCCATTTTTCGCTTCTTACGGAGCTTGAACGGTAACTTGAGCGCAGCTTCTCGTGGGCATTGGCTAGCGAGCAAGTCAGCAGCTCGTATACGAGGTAAAACCATGAAGAGAAGCGAATCATCGCCATCATCCGCTGCGGCAGATGCAATGGCACACGTTGGCATCGACGTCTCCAAAAACAAGCTCGATATTTGCGTCTTGCGAGAGGGCAAGCTCAAACACAAAGTCATCCCTAACGACAAGATCGGCTTTGCCGCGTTTGCACAGTGGCTACTGTCTTTGGATTTGAGTCTGGCGCAAGTTCACATTTGCTTAGAAGCCACCGGCCCCTACAGCGAAGCCTTTGCCATTTGGCTGTTTGATGCAGGAGGCCAAGTCTCCGTCGTTAACCCCGTCCGCATCAAAGGCTACGCCCAGAGCCAGCTCTCGCGCAACAAGACGGACAAAGCAGATGCCAGTTTGATTGCTCGCTATTGCCAGCAAATGAAGCCAGCACTGTGGCAAGCGCCTAGCCTTGCCGTGCGCCAATTGCGTGCCTTGGTCGAGCGCGTCGAAGCGCTCAAAGACATCCGCCAGCAAGAGATCAACCGCTTGGAGGGTGGGGACGCAGCCATGCAGCCCAGTTTGCAAAGTCACATCGCCTATCTGGATGATGCAATAGCCAAGCTCAAAAGCCAAATCGACGATCACTTTGATCAGCATCCCGATCTCAAAGCCCAAGAAAGTTTGATCAAAAGTATCCCTGGCTTGGGCGATGTGACGGCGGCCAAAGTGCTCGCCTACGCGGGCGATGTCAGCCGCTTTGAATGCGCAGGCTCGTTTGCCGCCTTCATTGGCGTGATTCCGAGGATTCGGCAATCGGGTCTCTCCAAAGGCCGCTCCATGATGAGCCGAAGCGGGCATGCGCATTTGAGGCAAGCGCTGTACATGCCGGGCATGGTGGCGCTGCGCTTTAATCCGCTGATTGCTGCGCTGGGCGAGCGGCTCAGAGCAAAGGGCATGTCAGGCAAAGCCATCATTGGCGCTGCGATGCACAAGCTGGCGCATTTGATCTATGGGGTGCTTAAAACAGGCAAGCCGTTTCGTGCGGATTGGATGCAAGTGCGCAAAAGTGATATTGAGCAGAGTATGACAAAGGAGAGCGAAGCTGCTGCCACAGCATGAGGTGCTTGGGGCTCAATCAAACAACAGCCAAGGCATCAAATCAAACGCACCAAGTGGCGTGCAACACCTGATCGACGCGAGCAAAGATGCTCGCACAGGGCAGCGCTTGTTCGCGCCTTGTTAAACATCCATTTGAATGCCAAAAATATTTCAAAATGAGGCTTGACTTTCAAGACGGTATCTGACCCCAATTGTTGTGACCCCAATTGTTGTTGCTGCAACGAGTGAAGTGTTGGTATTGGGCGGCAACCAATCAGACTCGGTGCGGTATGCGTGGTATCCGGCTGATGCGACTAGAGGTGGAACGCACTACAAACTACTTTCTTGCCGGAGGATGGGATGAACGCTATGTCAACACCAGACAAGTGGATTCGATTGGTTGCGACGTTTACTTTTCTTACAGGCACGTCCTTCAATGCACTGGCAATTTGCGACGTCGAATCAAAAAATGAACAAGCTGCTGCAGTAGGAGTCGGCGCAAATTCCGAAGCAGTACAACAAAAAAGACTAGCTGATATGCTGCGAAGCTTTACGGAATATGGTCAAAAAAACCGAGATGAATTAAGAATTTCTATCGAGCAAAAAATTGCTGGTGACTTCGAATTGCGCACAAGCGGAGGAAGACGGAGTCAATTAACAAATTTACAACTAACTATTTGCATGCTGAATGCCGCATCTCAAAACAGCGCCAAGCAAAACGACACGTCGACAAACAGTAAAAACAATTCTTCAGCAGCAACCGACCCCCAACAAAACCAATCCACCCAACAACAATCCCAACAAGCCCAGCAGCAGGCGCAGCAAGCTCAGGAGGCGGCGCGCGTAGCGCAAACCCGGGCTGATCAAGCGCGGCAGGGGCAGCGCAGGCGGCATGAGCCTGAGAATGAGGCCAGCCAGTGCATTCAGCCTGATTTTGGCGGCTTGTATGGCGGCATGAAAAACACCTGTGATTTCAAAGTTTGGTACACCTATTGCGGCTATCGCCCCAAAGAAAGTTCATGGCTTACCGGCATGAGCTGCGAATAGCAATCCTTCGGCTCAGATTCAGTGGGCCCCGGCCGCACTAGCGCCAGCCACACCAAAGGCGTTGAATCCATCCACTGGATCGCCTGCAAAGAACCCGCATGGACAGTAGACACAGAATTCGTCCCCGGCCAAGGCATCAAAGGCCGCTGCCATACCGTGGGCGGGAAGTGAGATGAGCAGCAAACAAACCATAGTCCGCTGCGCCCTGCAAACCTTGGCCTTGATGGGTCTGCCAGCAGCCAGCAGCGCATGGGCGCAATCACCATCCTGCGCATCGCAAGCCGCAGCCGCCAACGCAACATCCCCCGGCCTCGATCAGCGCCTGCGAGAAAACGCGCAGCAATACGACACAGACTTCCTGCGCGAGCGCATCGCCCGAGCCAAGCTCACAGCCGCGCAAGAGCCCGCGAGAGCTTTAACGGTCTGCATCTTCGAGCAAGAGCTGGCTTCGCGATCTGGCCGGAGCACCACGGCAGCAGCGCTAGTGGCCGCACCACAACGAGATGACCCGAAAGTCGTAGGGCGTAGTGCGCGGGGTGGGTAAATGAAACGGTCTTTGCTTTTTATCGTGTGTGTGGGCGTGCTGGCAAGCGGGGCTTGGGCGCAAGACAAACGGCTTATTTCTGCAACGACACCAAGCGGTTGCTCGCTGAGTATGGAAATATTTTGGGGAATGCGCAAATTCGACTGGACAGGAGAATGTAAAAATAATTTGCTTGAAGGCAATGGCGTGCTTTCCTTTGAGAGCTCGCAGCGAACAGATAAGGATGGCAGCCATATTCAATGGGAAAACAAATGGGTTCAATCCGGGCTCATGCGAGAGGGTAAGCCAGTGGGTTTGTGGATGCTCGCAGATAAGAAAGACAAAACTATAGGTTTTTCGAGCTTTCAGGATGGCTACAGACGCGGCTCAACTTTTTTTGGAAATGAAGCCCGTGACAGCACTAAAAAAAATTCCTACAGCAATATCAAGGCATGGCTAGACGAATGGAGCAGTGGCAATATGAACACGCCACGTTATGCCTATTTAATGGCAGGATTGAATGCTTATTTCGAAAACCCCAGCAAATTTTTCAGCGGTCAATTCAATGCGCCAGCATCTTCTGCCGCTCCTGCGCAGCCTGCCACCAACCCGGCACCGCAAGGTAGCTCTGCAGACGACCCGAAAGTCTTAGGCCGCAGTGCGCGGGGTGGGTGATTACTGAGTGGCGGCGTAAAATCGCGACAAGAAGCCCCGTATTTACGTTGAAACCTCAGTCATTAGCTACTTAGCAACACGACCTAGCGCCGACGCAATCAACGCGACGCGCCAGCATTTTTCTTGCCAACTCTGGCAAAAGCGTGGGCAGCTAGAGCTTTTGGTATCAGATGCTGTGTTGGCAGAGGTGCAGATCGGGGATGACGATGCGGTGCGTAACCGGTTGGTCTACTGCAATGCGCTGGCGCTTTTGGAGATTCATCCTGATGCAGATGCGCTAGCGATGCATTTGCTTCGCAAAAAAGCAGTGCCAGCTAAAGCATTTACTGATGCTGTGCATATCGCGATTGCTGCTCTGCATGAAATACGCTTTATTGCGAGCTGGAATTTTCGGCACATTGTTGGCGCAGTCGCCCGCCGCAATATTGAGCTGGCATTGGCTGAAGCTGATGCATTTGTACCTGTGATTGCCACCCCTGAAGAGATTTTGGAGAGCCTGAAATGAAGACGTCTGATCCTGTGATGCAAGAAGTTTGGCAAGCGAAAGAAGCAAACGCCAAAAAACACCAAAACCTAGCTGCTTACATGAGCTTTTTGCGCAAGCAGGCTAAACGCAAACATGCAGGCGGCCGTGTGGCGTGTTTGCCTGCGCAGGCTCAATCTGCAAATTAATCCAGTCGCGCCTCTCTAGAAGATTTTTTTAAAGAAATAGCCTTGTAGCCGGCATAGAAACTGCGCAAGGCGCTACTCAATTTATAGCAAATAAAAAGCCCGCAGACCTTGCAATCTGCGGGCTTTTGTTCTTCAGCTTTGAGAAGCTGAGCGACGGAGCAATTACATGCCCATGCCGCCCATTCCTCCCATGCCACCCATATCACCACCACCCATGCCGCCGCCTGATTCAGCTTTTGGAGCTTCAGCAATCATGCACTCGGTGGTCAGCATCAGTGATGCGACGCTGGCTGCGTTTTGCAATGCTGTGCGGGTCACTTTCGTTGGGTCAAGAATGCCCATTTCGATCATGTCGCCATAGGTGTCGTTGGCTGCGTTGAAGCCGTAGTTGCCTTTGCCGGCAAGCACTGCTGCAACGACCACGCTGGCTTCGCCGCCGGCGTTGAACACGATTTCGCGCAATGGGCTCTCGATAGCGCGCATGACCAGAGCCACGCCTGCATCTTGATCGGCGTTGTCGCCTTTGATGGTGCCCACAGCTTGCTTAGCGCGCAAGAATGCAACGCCGCCGCCAGCCACGATGCCTTCTTCCACAGCTGCGCGGGTAGCGTGCAGTGCGTCTTCAACGCGGGCTTTCTTTTCTTTCATTTCGACTTCGGTGGCAGCGCCAACCTTGATCACGGCAACACCGCCAGCCAACTTGGCTACGCGCTCTTGCAGTTTTTCGCGGTCGTAGTCGCTGGTGGCTTCTTCGATTTGCACGCGCACTTGTTTGACGCGGGC
>JAYSRZ010000179.1:0-1807 GCA_043720775.1 Variovorax sp.
GCTGATTGCGGCTTATGGATTTTTCTATGCCGATGTGCCCGTGCTGCTGGGTTGTACGTTTTTGATGGGCTTGCATTCCACGCTGTTTGGCCCGGTGAAGTTTGCTTATCTGCCGCAGGTTTTGAATGAGCGAGAGCTCACCGGCGGCAATGGCATGGTGGAGATGGGCACCTTTGTGGCGATTCTCGCTGGCAATATTGTGGGAGGCATTTTGATTGCACTGCCCGGCATAGGCGCTACGTATGTTGCTATCGTTTGCATAGCGGTGGCAGTAGTAGGCAGGATCGCCGCGCAATACATTCCGAATGCGCCTGCAACCGATCCGAGTCTAAAAATCAATTGGAATCCCATCACCGAGACTGTAAAAAATCTGAAGTTAGCGCATGACAATATCGTCGTCTTCCGCTCACTGTTGGGTATCAGTTGGATGTGGTTTTTCGGCGCGGTTTTCTTAAGCCAATTCCCGAGTTTTGCAAAAGACGTGCTCCATGGCAGCTCGAATGTTGCTTCACTGCTCCTCGTCGTCTTCTCCATCGGCATCGCCACCGGTTCGCTGCTCTGCGAAGTATTCTCGCGCCGGCATGTGGAGATTGGCCTTGTGCCGCTAGGTGCGATTGGAATGAGCGTGTTTGCATTTGATCTGTATTTCGCCTCTCGAGCTTTGCCGAAAGCTGAGCTGCTCACGGTGATGCAGTTCATCAGCATCGGCGCACATTGGCGCGTGATGGCCGATTTGTTTTTTCTGAGTTTGTTTGCAGGGCTCTACAGCGTGCCGATGTATGCGCTGATCCAGCTGCGCAGCCAGCCCACCCATCGCGCCCGCATCATCGCTGCGAATAATATTTTGAATGCGCTCTTCATGATCGCCAGCAGCGTAATCGTGGGAGCGTTGCTCGGCGCTAAGTTCACGATTCCGCAAGTGTTTCTCTTCACAGCGCTGGCCAACGCAGTCGTCGCAGCCTACATTTTTTTGCTCGTGCCCGAATACTTTTTGCGCTTCGTCGCGTGGGTGGTGGCGCGCATCGTGTATCGCTTCAAAGTCACAGGCGATCAACATATCCCAACCACAGGCGCTGCTATCCTCGTTTGCAATCATGTGAGCTTCGTCGATGCCGTGTTGCTCATGGCTGCCAGCCCCCGCCCCATCGTCTTCGTGATGGATCACCGCATCTTCAAAATGCCTGTGCTCGGCTGGTTCTTCAAGCTTGCCAAAGCGATTCCGATTGCTCCTAAAGCAGAAGATCCAGCTGCTTACGAGGCCGCCTTCATCGCCGCAGGCAAAGTGCTCAAAGAAGGCGACATGCTCGCGATCTTCCCAGAAGGCGGCATCACCAAAGACGGCACGCTGCAAGAATTCAAAGGCGGCATCATGAAAATTCTCGAGCAAGCCAAGCTGCAAGGCATCGAGCTGCCAGCGATCCCGATGGCGCTGACCAATCTCTGGGGCAGCTATTTCAGCCGCATCGAAAGAAACGGTGCAATGGTTAGGCCGTTTCGCAGGGGCGTGTTTAATCGCGTGGGATTGAATGTTGGCCAGAGTATTCCAACAATCTCAATACAACCACATGTTTTGCGGGGTGCAGTCGATCAACTGCTTTCTAATCAGGCAAATCGGGCTTGACTGCTACACACAACTGTTTTATCCAAGTATCCACGTATTGCGATAGGAGAATTTTTCTAGTTAGTTGCTCAGTATGGATGCTTTTTAACTTAAGGAAACACTGAATAAGCCACGCCATAGAGGTGTTGCTGCAATGTGATTTCGATTTCAGTGTTTTTGGTTTGAGATTTCATTGATTTTGCGTCT
>JAYSRZ010000180.1:0-5048 GCA_043720775.1 Variovorax sp.
ACCGCATCGTCTGTGGCGCTCGGTGTGTCTCAACTTGATTCGCGTATCCTGATCGGCGGCTCGCTGATCATTGCGGCGGCTTTATGGGCGGCTTGGGAAGAGCGCTAAAAGCTAACTCAGCCGCTGCACACCTGCCAGCTCACACGCATACACCGCATTGCGCAGCGCCGCAATTGCTTCATAGCGCGTGAAGCTGCGCCGCCATGCGAGCACGATGCGTCGAGTCGGTGGTGCGCCTTCAAAGGGGATGTAGCGCACATAAGGCTCTTGCTCTGAAAGCTCTGCCTTCATCGCTCTTTTTTTGATAGCGCTTGACGCAGATGGGGTGAGCGAAAACGCACTTTTTGGCACAGAAAGCTGCGGCACCACCGTGATGCCCATACCTGCAGCCACCATGTGCTTAATCGTCTCCAGCGATGAGCCCTCGAAGCTCTTGCGGATGCCTTCGGCGTTGCTAGAAAAGCGCGCAAACTCTGGGCACACTTCAAGCACATGATCGCGAAAGCAATGCCCGTTGCCCAAGAGCAGCATCGTCTCAAGTTTCAATTCTTCAGCGCTGATGGACTCGCGCGATGCCAGCGCGTGCGTTGAAGGCACGGCGATCATGAAAGGCTCGTCATAAAGCGGCGCAACGGCCAAGCCCGTATCGGGAAACGGCTCGGCCAGAATCGCGCAATCAATCTCGCCTGTGCGCAGCATCTCGAGGAGCTTCACTGTGAAATTCTCTTGCAGGCTGAGCGGCATTTGCGGTGTGCGCTCGATAACTTGCCGCACCAAAGCGGGCAACAAATAAGGCGCAATGGTGTAGATCACGCCGAGCTTCAGGCTGCCGGCCAGCGGATCTTTGCCGCGCTTGGCAATCTCTTTGATCATGGAGGCTTGCTCCAACACGCTCTGCGCTTGCCTGACGATCTCTTCGCCCAACGCCGTCACGGTCACTTCATTGGCGCTGCGCTCAAAGAGCCTGCAATCGAGCTCTTCTTCCAATTTCTTGATTGAGACGGAGAGCGTAGGCTGCGAGACAAAGCATGCTTCCGCCGCGTGGCCAAAATGCTTTTCGCGGGCAAGAGCAACGATGTATTTGAGCTCAGTCAGTGTCATGCATTGATTTTGCAGCAAAAGCGTCTGCTGTGTTGTGATGTATTGTCGGCTCGGCTCGGCTCCCACAGGCCGGTGGTTGGCGAGCGGAGTTTAAGCCTTAGAGCGTCAACAGCGTTTGCAGTTGCCACCAGTGGCGAGCGAAGATATTCTGAATCGTGAATAGGCCGCGAGGATGGCGGTTGGGGTTGCTGCGGCTGCCGATTTTCGCAGCACAGGCTAAATAAACGCGAAGCGTTTTGGTTTTGTATCTTGCGACAAGTGTCGCAAATCCCGCGCAGGGACCATGAGGCAGACGCAGCAGCTCCAACCCTCGTAGCCGCGTCAACCAAAACGAAATCTTCCGAGAGAAAGTGCTACAAAACTAATAGCACTTCACGCAGTAAATACGCCGGCAAACTGCCCAAAAGCACATCAAGCAGACTTCGTATCCGTCTCAGCCTCTTCCGGCTTCTTGGAAAACTTGATATAAAACTTCGAGGCAAACAGCCCCACTTCGTACAAGATGCACATCGGAATGGCCAGAGCGAGTTGGCTGATCACATCGGGCGGTGTGACGACGGCTGCGATCACGAAGGCGACGACGACGAAATAGCCTCGAAAATCTTTGAGCTTTTCAATCGTCACGATGTTAAAGCGCGTCAGCAGCATCACGACGATGGGCACTTGGAAGGCCAGCGCAAATGCAATGTACAAGCTCAAAATGGATTCAACATACGAAGCAATATCCGGCGTGGCCGCCACGTTAGCGGGTGTGAATTTCTGGATGAACTCAAACATTTTGTCGAGCACGAAGAATTGCACGAAAGCCAAGCCGATGTAGGCCAGCATGCTGCCGAAAAAAATCAAGGGCAGCGCAAACAGCTTTTCATGCTTATACAGGCCGGGCGCGACAAACATCCACAACTGGTACAACACCCAAGGCAACGCAAGCAAAAATGAGCCCATCAGCAACACTTTGAGCGGCACAAAAAATGGCGAGAACACACCCACAGCAATCAGCTTTGCGCCCTTAGGCATGTGCGCCATGATCGGCTGCGAGATGAAATCAATCAAGCCACTGGGGCCCGGCCAAAACGCCAAGGCAATGCCGGCGACCGCCAAGCCATAGACGCAATACAGTAGGCGATCGCGCAGCTCTTTGAGATGCTCGACAAAGGGCTGCTCCGTGCCCGCCATCTCGTCTTTTTTTTCTTCGGCCATGCTGATCTGTCAAAGATGTTAGGTCACAGAGGCTTCATAGGGCGATAGCGCGCCACGCGCGCAGCGCCTGACTGTGCACTCATACGCACACCCGAGCGGCTCTTGAACCATTTGGGTGTGGCGCTGGTTTTCATGCGCCATTTTTTATGGGGACGGGAATACGAGGGATAACTTTCATACGAGTTGCTGCTGCTTGCTTCGTTCGTCACTTGTTCCCAAGATTTCTCGAAATCTGAAGCAGAGGTTTGGATCGAGCTCTCAACGTCTCGCGCCGCACCCTCCACCGTCTCTTTCATTTTTTTCAGCTCATCCAGATCCATCGTGCGATTGACCTCGGCCTTCACATCGCTGACATAACGCTGCGCGCGGCCAATCATCGTGCCAAGCATGCGAGCGACGCGCGGCAGTTTCTCTGGCCCGATCACGATCAGTGCAACAGCGCCGATCAGGGCGAGCTTGGAGACGCCTAAATCAATCATGGCGTTTCAATCAAAGCGAGGATGGTAAAAAAAGCAAAGACGGCAGATCAGCTTTTTTGCTTGGCTTCGACATCGATGGTCGTTTTAGCGGCTGTTGTGGCATCCGAGACTTTTGCCGCTGTGGCTGCAGCCGCATCTTTGGCCTCTTCGCCGCCGGTTTTGATGCCGTCTTTGAAGCCCTTGACTGCGCCGCCCAGATCCGAGCCCATGCCTTTGAGTTTCTTCGTGCCGAAGACCAACACGACGATCACCAAAACGATCAACCAATGCCAAATAGAAATTGAACCCATGAAAATCTCCTAAGCGCGACACGTTGCCGCTGAATAATGTTTGATTCTAAAGCCCCGCGCTCGTTCCGCGCAGTTTATGGCTTTAGCCTTTTTTCCAAGGCCGAGTGCCGCCGATCACATGGATATGCAAATGCTTCACTTCTTGCCCGCCTTCATCGCCCGTATTGCTCACCATGCGGTAGCCTCCCGCTGGATAAGGGTTGCATCCTTGCGTCAAGGCCAATTTTGGGATGATCGTCATGATGCGGCCCATGAGAGCTTCATGGCGTTCTTCCAAATGCGCCATTGAGGTGATGTGTTCCTTCGGGATCACCAAAAAATGCACAGGCGCCCATGGGTTGATGTCATGAAAAGCAAAAATCTCTTCGTCTTCATAGACCTTTTTGCTTGGGATTTTGCCAGCAATGATTTTGCAGAAGATGCAGTTCGGGTCGCTGTGCATAGTGGCGGCCGAATGCTTATCGTGGCTGGCGATTGTCGTTAAAGCGCAGCCAGCCTTTGACACAACGGTACAGATACCACAGGCCCACAATGCCCCAAGCGATAGCACCAGGTACCCATAGCAACAAATACAGCGGCGCTGTTACGATGAGCCAAAGCAGCGTCCACCAAAAGGTCGAGATCATATAGCCGTGGTGCATTTCATACAGCGGATCAGTCTCGTCGCTGCGCTTGATGTAATTGATGATCACGGCGATCACCGCCAGCGTGCCCAGAGATGCCCAAGCCACGGTGTGCATGGCATACAAAATATGCATGATGGTGCGGTCGCCGGGCGTTTTGGGGGCGAAATCTGCAAAATTGGTTTCCGACATGACGTGATCCTCGCAAGATTTTTGTTAGCTCGTCGATGAGAACTACGTTGAGTTTAGTGCAGACCGGGGCAAATTTTCACGCGAGCTTTCATGGTTTACGACTGCTCACATCTATATCCTGATCGCGGCCCTGCGCTTTTCGCGCTGCTTTTTCATCGAGCCCGCTCTGGCCCACGCGCCGATCTAGCTCAGCAAGCACGTCTTTCGGCGAGAGGCCGTAATGCGAGAGCGCCACCATGCTGTGAAACCACAAATCGGCAGTTTCATTGACGATTTTTTGCCTCAACTCCGCTGTGTTGCCGCCATGGCTGGCATCCTTGCAAGCGAGCACCACTTCGGTGGCTTCTTCGCCAATTTTCTTCAAGAATGCATCAGGCGCTTTGGCAAACAAGCGCGCCACATAGCTGGTATCGGGATCGCCGGCACTATTTTTGCGGCTTTCGAGCACTTTGGCGAGTTGGTCTAATGAATTGTTGGAGGTCATATGCTTATTTGTAGATGCTGCTCGGATTTTTCAAGACAGGCTCGACGCTTTTCCATTGTTTTTGATCGCCAGCATCCTGGAGTTGGTTAAAAAAGCAGCTGTGGCGGCCGGTGTGGCAAGCAATACTTGGTTCGTGGCCAAGTTGCGTGACGGTGAGCAAAATCACATCGGCATCGCAATCATGGCGAATGCCATGCACCGTCTGCACATGGCCAGATTCTTCGCCTTTGAACCAGAGTTTGTTGCGTGAGCGGCTGAAATACACAGCGCGTTTGAGTTCAGCGGTTTTCTGCAGTGCTTCGCGGTTCATGTAGGCAAACATCAGCACATCGCCTGTGCCTTGCTCTTGCGCGATCACGGGCACGAGGCCTTGCGCGTCCCATTTGATGTTGTCTAGCCAGTTCATGTTGTTGATTGTCTGCGATAAATGCTTGACTGTTTGTTGCTTTGTTTGCGTGGCTTAGGCCTGTGGGAGCCGCATTCGGGCGGGCTCATGTACCCTGCTCGGGACTTGCGGCACCTGCCGCTGAAATAACGATAAAACGCTTCGCGTTTTTAAGCCAGCGCTGCGAAAATCGCCCGCCCGAATACGGCTCCCACAGGCCGTTGGTCGGCTCGGCGAAGCGGGATCGCAGCATGCGAACACTGTTTGCACTTGCCACGGTGAGCGCGCTGCGAT
>JAYSRZ010000181.1:0-1802 GCA_043720775.1 Variovorax sp.
CTCCAGCGCGGCTTTCGCGCCATCATCGCCGCTCTCAGCCATGGCGGTGAGCCGCACTTTTTTAGCCGCAGTCAAAGCCATCTCGCTCATGGCAAATGCGCCGTTGATGAGCGTGAGAATGGCGATCAGTAAAAAATCCATGAAAAGCAATTAGAGTCTGTAGGTATGGGACTTTACTTGATTGGCGATGTGCAGGGCTGCGATGCTGCGCTGGGAAAGCTGTTGGCGGAGATTAACTTCTCGCCCAGCAGAGACAGCCTCGTGCTGCTCGGCGATCTGGTCAACCGTGGCCCCAATTCGCTTGCTGTGTTGCGCCGCTTGCAAGCGCTGGGCGATGCCGCGCAATGCCTGCTGGGCAACCATGATCTGCATGCGCTGGCCGTGGCTTGTGGAGCACGCGCTGCGCACAAGAGCGACACCTTGCATGAACTCCTCGCCGCGTCCGACGCGCCCGCGCTGTTCGATTGGCTTCGCCATAGAGAGCTGGCCATCTTTAGAGATGATATTTTGATGGTGCATGCAGGTGTTGTCCCGCAATGGGACACTCCTAAAGCTATAGCGCTCAGCGCAGAGATCATGCCGGCCATTCGCTCAAAAGACTCTAAAAACTTCTTCCAAAGCATGTATGGCAACTCCCCCAACGCATGGAGCGAAGATCTGCAAGGTGCCGAGCGCCAAAGAGTCATCATCAACGCCCTCACGCGCATCCGCTTTTGCAACGAACAAGGCGAAATGGAATTCGCCACCAAAGAAGGCGCAGGCGCTGCGCCAAATGGCTACATGCCGTGGTTTGACGTGCCCGATCGCGCCACAGAAACCACCACAATTGCCTTCGGCCACTGGAGCACTCTTGGCCTCATCAATCGCCCGAATTTGATCGCGTTAGACACGGGCTGTGTGTGGGGCGGCTGCCTATCAGGAATGCGCGTGGATGGCGGCAGGCGAGAAGTGATTCAGGTCAAGTGCGAACAGGCGCAAAAGCCTGGGCGCTGAGGCTCAGGCTTTGGTTTGCAGCGATTGCAGCTCAGTTACCGTCAACCAGCGCCACTGCCCAGAAGGCAAATCTTCATTCAAGATCAAATTGCCAATTTGCGAGCGATGCAGAGCTGTGACGTGATTGCCAACAGCGGCGATCATGCGTTTGACTTGATGGTATTTGCCCTCTGTGAGCGTCATGTCTAGCGTCTTCTCGCCGGTTTGCACGGCTGATGCGGCTTTGACGGGTTTCGGGTCGTCATTTAAAACAACACCTGAGAGCAATTGATCGATTTGCTTGGCATCGACTTCGCGATCCGTGGTGATTTGGTACACCTTGGGCACATGGTGCTTGGGGCTGCTCATTTTGTGGAGGAATTGGCCGTCATCTGTGAGGAGCAGTAAGCCTGTGGTGTCTTGATCGAGCCTGCCGATGGCTTGCACGCCTTGCACCACGCCTTTGGTGGGCCGCTGGCGCAGCGGCGCGGGCAGCAGGCTGTATGCGCTAGGCCATGCGCCGGGGCGGTGGCTGCATTCGAAGCCAGCGGGCTTGTGCATTATGAGATAAGCGCGCTCATGGTATTGCCACGGCTTGCCTTGTACCGAGAACTCCATTCCGTCAGTTGCTATGATTTCAGTAGCATCCCGCGCAGATTCCATGCCGGCGAATACCTCAAAACCCTTCACAAACTCTTGCTGAATCAAGCCTGCGCAGACGCGGCGCGTGCCAAAGCCTTGGCTGAAGAGCAGATCATCTAAACGCATACAGCTCAAGCGGCAGGCGCTGTGCTTTCTTGCTGTGCAGGGGGCAGCTCGGCTGGAGCAAC
>JAYSRZ010000182.1:0-15158 GCA_043720775.1 Variovorax sp.
GGCAATCACCTTGCCGAGCAGCTCCACTGTTTGCGCAGCGGCTTCTGATTTCACAACTACTGTGCGCACTTGGAGCTGGCGCTGGCTGGGCTTGGGCAAAAATACGCTGCCATCAGGCAAGCGCTTGGGCGCATCGCTGCTGGCTGCGGGCGCTGCTTCGCCGTGATCATGGCCAGCGCCAGCCAGAGCTGGATCGGTTTGCAGCATGAGCGAGGCAGCTAGCGCAGAAACGGCTAGCGCGAGCAGATGGCGCGAACTGCGCTTGCGCCAGCGCATGAGGCTCCAGATGCCGCCAAGCGCTGCGAGCGCGAGCGCTGCGAAGCCGGCATATTTTGCCCATTGTGTGTGCGCATGGCCATCGCCATGATCGTGCGCATCCATTTTTCCAGCTGCTTTTGGCTCCGCGCCGATTTTGACTTCGCCGGCGAGCAAATCAGTGTCTTTGCCAGCGCTGACTGTGAAGCTCAGTGCGTAAGTACCGGCCTTCTCCAGCAGGTCATTCGTCACGCTGAATGTGCCATCAGCCTCAGCTACGGCTTTGATCTTGATGGGCGCTTTGTCCGCAGTGATTTCCACCTCAATATCCGCTTTGGTGATCGGCTCATTTGTGCCGTAGTGATCGAGATAAATCGTCATTTTGTTTTGCTTGACGATACCCACCAGTTCAAACAAATCGGAATGCGTGCTGACGCGCGGGGATGCACTGCCTGTGGCAGTGGGCGCTTCATCGCCATGACCGCCATCGTGGCCGGGGCCTGCGATGGCAGGGCTCAAAGCGATCAAGCTCAATGATGCGAGTGCGGCTAGGCCAGTGTGGCGTAAAGCTTTGAAAATGGAGCGTAAAAAAAGTGTGTTGGTCAGGGTGTTCATGGCAGGAATCCTTGGGCTTGTTGCAGCTGAGATTGAGCGCGTTGGAGTTGGAGCTGGGCGCGGCTGAGCGCAAGGTCAGCATCGAATTTTTCGTTGTCTGCGCGAAGGCGGGTGACTAAATCGGTATCGCCTAATCGAAATGATTTGGCATACAGGCTTTGCGCTTCGCTTGCGATTTTTGCGCGTTGCTCAGCAAGCATGAGCTGACGTCTTGCAGCTGTGAGTTGCGCATTGGCTGTGGTGAGCTCGCTTTGAAGTTGCCTCTGCGCTGCCTCCAATGCTGTTTGCGCTTCATCAAGCTCAGCGCGCGCGGCAGCCGCTTTGGCATCGTTGCGGCTAGCGCCGCCGAATGGAATTCGCACCGAGAATTTCATGCTGGTTTCGGTCGGATTGCCCCGCGCAGATTTCTCTCGTGCCGCGCTCAAGCCTACTTCCATCGGATCGCGCGAATCGGCCAATGTCGTGTTGAGCTTGGCTTGATGGGCGTTGACGGCAGCTTGCGCTTCCAGCAAGTGCGGGTGGTTTTGTCCGTCAAAGCTTGGCGTGGTTTGCACGGAGGAAACGCTGACAGGAAGAGGCGAGGGCGCTGTGCTCAAAGCGGTGAGCGCTTGCCATTGGCTTTGCAATGCGAGTAGCTCAACCTGAGCAGCTTCAAGCTGCGCATTGGCTTGGGCCACAGCGCTTTGCGCCATCAAGTTATCCACCCGCGCTACATCGCCGGCTCGCACGCGCCGCGCCACATCATCGGCCAAGGTGCTCGCCTCGGCGACCTTGCGTTTGGCCAAGGTTTGATCCGCTAGAGCGAGCGAATACTTGGCCGCGAGCTCACGCAGCTCGCCCGAGAGCTTGAGCTTTGCCGCTTGGCCAGAAAGTGCGAAGCGCTGCTCATCCTGCTCAATTTGGCTTTGCGTGGCAGCGCGCAGGCCGCGATTCCACAAGGGCGCTGAGAGCTCAGCTTCCAATCCGCGCAGGCCGTTGTTGCTGCCGATCAGATCGGTGTTGTGGGTGAGGCCTAAGGTGGGCGGGCTGGAGATAAAGCCTTGCGCTTGCAGCTTGCGCCCCGCGAGCTCCGCGCGGCGATTGGCTTCGCTGCGCAAAAAGGGATGCTTTTGCCAAGCGGATTCCAGCGCATCGCGCAGGCTGCTTGTTGCACTGAGAGGCAGTGGAGGCGATGGAGGTGCAGGCAAGCTTTGCTGGGCGCTCGCAGTCATGCCGATGGCGGCCATGGCAATGAGGCTCGCCCATGTTTTGGGGTGTTTCAATAGATTCATCTGATCTTCAGGCTCGAATGCCTGTGCGTTGAAAAGAAAGAGGCGCAGGCCGTAAGGGCGGCTCTAGCGCTGACGCTTCAAAATCAGATGCATGCCCAGTTAGGGCGTTCGATGCGGGTGTGCGCCGCAGAGGATAAAAGCGTGTCTGCGCTTATGCCAAACATTTGGCGGGAGGAAGCCACTGGTTGTTGCAGCTCTGAGTGAGGCAGCGAACTCAGGTGAGTACCTGTGCAATGATGATGATGCGCGCTGCAATCTGCGGAGCTAGAGCAATCGTCTGCGCTGGCAGAGTCAGGTGCATCATGCGTGTGAGAGTGATCGTGGTTCGCAGAAGTCTGATGTTGAGTGTGCGAATGATTCAAATTCGAGTAGGAAGCGAACGCGCCAAACGGCAATTGCACTAGTAGTGCAACCAGCAATAGCGTATTCAAAAAAACTTTCATAGTTTGATTCTACCCAAGGTTCTAAAAAAATACTGATAAGTTTGCAAAAAATCGTCAACGGCTTTGCTTTAGATGTCGTGCGAAGCGACATTTTCATTACATTACAAACCTTCAACACACTTTAAGCCCAAGTCATGACAACGCTTCAATCCCACATAACAGCAGGTTACTTGATCGGCCAAGCCGCTAAGCTCAGCGGTGTGAGCAGCGCTAACATTCGTTTTTATGAGAAAGAATCGCTCATTAGCCGTCATGGAATGGGCGTGGGCAGCTATCGAATGTATAGCGATGAAGATGTGCATCAGCTGCGCTTCATCCGCCAATTGCGTAGCTTAGATATGACGCTGGATGAGGTGCGCACCCTGCTTGGTCTTGATCTGCGCAAGAAGCGCGATTGCCAAACCGCCCGCGATACGCTTGATGATCACATCGGCCATGTGCGTGAGCGCTTGAAAGAGCTGCGTGCCTTAGAAAAAAACCTGATCAATCTGCGAAGCCGTTGTGATGGTGCTGATGAGCGTTGCCATTTGATTGAGGCGCTTCATGCGCAGGCGGATGCTCCCGTTAAATCACGGGCGGCGGGCAGGCGTGAGTCGCTTTAAGCCGCGCAGCTTACGCGGTGCTCGCCCGCTTTCAGTAGCCTTTGATTTTGGCTTGCGTCTCGATCCTTCGGGCCAAAAGCGTCAAGATGCCCGTGAGGATCAAATACACCAGAGAGATTGCCAGATAGGGCTCCCAATAGCGCGAATAGGCGCCGGCCACGGTGCGCGCGGCCATGGCCAGCTCAGCCAAGCCAATGGCTGATACGAGAGAAGAATCTTTGAGCAAGGTGATCGCTTCATTCACCAGCGGCGGCACCATGCGGCGCAGGGCTTGCGGCAGCACGATCAGGCGCATGCTCAATTTGTCATTCATGCCCAAGCTTTGCGCAGCTTGCACTTGCCCTGGCGAGATGGATTGGATGCCCGCTCGCACGATTTCGCTGATGTAAGCGGCAGCATTGAGCGTGAGCGCGACCACGCCCGAGAGAAATGCGCCGTAGTTTTGTCGCAGCTCTCCAGCCAAATCGCCATTCAGCAGCAAGCCATCAGTGGGATGAATCAAGAGCGGCATGAATGCGAAATGCACCAGCAGAATTTGCACGAACAGCGGCGTGCCGCGAAAAAATCCCACATAAGCGATGCAGAGCCAGCGCAGCAATTTCTTCCAGCCCTTGTGCTCCTGCGCAGTGATAAGCCCGATCCACAGGCCGCCGATAAAACCCAACACCAACGCGATCACGGTTAACTTCACCGTCATCCATGCGCCGGTGACAAATAGGCTGGCGTAGGGCGTGAGAATTTCCCAGCGTAAATCCATGGCGAGGGCGTTTCTTTTTTTATGAATAACAAAGGCGTGTTCACGATCAGTGAACACGCCTTCAAACAAGACAAGAAGTTTACTTGGAGGCGGCAGGCGCTGGGGTTGCAACTGCTGGCGTAGCAACTGGTGAACTAGCAGCAGGCTTGGCTCCAAAGTATTTCGCCATGATGGTGTCATAGCTGCCATCGGCCTTGATCGCATCGATGCCTGTGTTGATCTTGGCGAGCAACTCAGCATTGCCTTTCTTGACCGCAAAGCCGTATTGCTCGGGCACGAAAGAGGCATCGCTCACGGATTTGAATTTCGCTGTTGGGTTGTTAGCGATGTAGTGTTGCACCACGCCGTTGTCAGCCACCACAGCGCTCACGCCGCCGGCTGAGAGCTCTTGCAAGGCCAATGGCGTGGATTCAAAGCGCTTAATATTGGCGCTGGTTTTGACCAGCAGCTTTTGCACGACTTCATCGCCCGTCGTGCCCGTTTGCGCGCCGACTTTGAGCTTCTTCAAATCGTCAAACTTAGCCACTTTTGAATCATCTTTGACAGCGATGAGTTGCACCGCGTCAAAGTAAGGTTTGGAAAAATCCATGGTTTGCTTGCGCTCATCGGTGATGGTGACGCTGGATGCCACGATGTCGCGCTCGCCGGAATCGAGCGTTTTGAAGATGCCTTCCCAAGGCGTGTTGACAAATTTCACTTCGAAGCCGCCTTTGGCTGCAGCGGCTTTGAGCAACTCGACTGTCAAGCCTTCCACTTCGTTGCTGGCCGACATTTTTTCAAACGGGGCGTAGGCCGCATCGGTGCCTACGGTGTAGACCTTCGCGGGAGCAGGCGCTGGGGCGGCTGCTGGCACGGGGGCAGCGGTAGGCACTGGAGGCGTTTCTTTTTTGCCGCAAGCGATCAAGGCGATTGCGGAAAAAGCTGCGGCTAAGAGCGCACGACGCTGTGAGACGGTGTGAGGGAACATGGGTTTACTTTCTATGTAAACCCAACATTTTGCCGGATTCAGCGCAAGGCGATGCCGCGCTGCGCCGCAAGCGCTTTTGCAACATCTGGGTAATCCGTGATCAAGCCGTCTGCGCCAGCTTCGATCACGGCGATCATCTCTAGCTCTGTGTTCGTCGTCCACGGGATCACTTTGAGGCCGAGAGAGTGGGACTTTTTGACCAAGGCGGGCGTGATGTCGGCGAAGTAAGGCGACCAGATATCGCAGCCGGCAGCTTTGACCATGCTTGGCACGTCTGCATGATCGGCGTTGCGCACTGTGCCTGTCCAGAATGGGCCTTTATCGGATTTGGGCGTGATTGTGTCGCCCCAGCTTTGCTGCGAAGAAAGGCATGAGGTCAACACGCGTTTGCCGTGGCCTTTTTGCATGGCTGCAATGTGTTGCAGTGTGCGCCAATCAAAGCTTTGGATCGTGACGCGGCTGGCTAAGCCATGCACGCGCACGAGGTCGAGCAGCTTGCGGGCGAACTTCGCGGCGCTGATCGTGTCGTTGGGTTTCTCGGGCGAGATTTTCGTTTCGATATTGAAGCGGATTTTTTTGTTGCCCAGTGCATCGACGCGCTTGAAGAGCGTGGACAACGCAGGCATGCGCGTGCCGTCAATGGCTTGTTGATCGGGGAAGCGCTTGGCGTATGCGCTTGTCGGATTGATGCGGCCGACGTCATAGGTTTTGAGCTCGGCCATGGTGAGGCGGTTGACGAGCATCGGCTCGGTCAAGTAAGCGCCGCTTGTATCGCGTGTAATCTCAGGATTCAAGGCGCGATCATGGCTGATCACAATCGTGCCGTCTTTGCTCACGCCTACGTCGAGCTCAAGCGTGGTGACACCAAGTTCGATGGCTTTTTCGAAAGCAGGCAGCGTGTTCTCAGGCAACAGCCCGCGTGCGCCACGATGGCCTTGCAAATCAAAAGGAGCAAAAAGAGTGGAAGGTGTGGGTTGGGCGGTAGCAGTGTTCATACCCCAAATTATCGCGGTATTTACAAGCAAAAGCAGTAGATAGCCGGCGTATTTACTGCGTGAGGCGCTATCAAAATAGGAGTTTTGTAAATGCATGTTTTGATCATGCATTGAATCCAAGGCAATCGCGTGACAGCTCAATCGGTGAGTGATGATAGAAATTGCTTGAGCTCAGGCGTCTGCGGGCTGCTGAAAATCTGCGCAGGCGGCCCCATCTCATGCACGCGGCCTTGATGCATGAAGATCACGCGATTGCTCACCTTGCGTGCAAAGCTCATCTCGTGCGTGACCATCAATAGCGTCATGCCATCACGTGCCAAACCTTCCACCACTTTGAGCACTTCGCCCACAAGCTCGGGATCAAGTGCCGATGTGATTTCGTCGCAGAGCAACACCGCTGGCTTCATGGCCAGCGCCCGCGCAATCGCCACGCGCTGCTGCTGACCGCCGGAGAGCTGCTCCGGCATGGCATCGAATTTTTCACTCAGGCCTACTCGGTCAAGCAGCTTGCGAGCGGTAGCTTCGCCTGCGGCTGCATCACGCTTTTGCACGAGCGATGGCGCGAGCATGATGTTTTTGCCGACGCTCAGATGCGGAAACAAATTGAAGCTCTGAAAAATCATGCCGACTTTTTGGCGCAGCGCGCGCATGGCCTCTGGCTTGTCGTGCAGCAGAGGCTGACCTTGCACCGTGAGGCTGCCGCTTTGAAAAACTTCGAGGCCGTTGATACAGCGCAGCAGCGTGCTCTTGCCCGAGCCGCTTTTGCCAATGATGGCGATAACTTCGCCGGGCGCAACATTCAGATCGATGCCTTTGAGCACTTCGTTCGTGCCGAAAGATTTGCGCAACTGCGTAATTTCAATGATGGAAGGCGTGGTCATGATGAGGACTCAGGTTGCAGGACGCAGCTTGCGCTCCAAGCGTTTGGCATACGCGCTGATGGGGAAGCACAGCGCAAAGTAAAACAGCGCCACGCAGCTGTAAACGATGAAGGGCTTGAACGTCGCATTCGTGATCATCGTGCCCGCTTTGGTGAGCTCCACAAATCCAATCACGCTGGCCAGCGCCGTGCCTTTGATCACTTGCACGAGGAAGCCTACGGTGGGCGCAATCGCGATGCGCAGCGCCTGCGGCAAGATCACGTGGCGCAGCTTTTCGGTAAACGACATTGCCAACGAATCGCAAGCTTCCCATTGCCCTCTAGGAATCGCCTCCACGCAGCCGCGCCAAATCTCTACCAGGAACGCACTGGTGTACAGCGTGAGCGCCACGGCTGCCGCTGTCCACGCGCTCGTTTTGATGCCGAAAAGCGCGATGCCAAAGTAAGCGAGGAAGAGCTGCATCAGCAAAGGCGTGCCTTGGAAGAGCTGCACATACGCATTCACAAAACGCTTGAGCCACGCAGAAGGCGAGAGCCGCGCAAACAGCAAACCGAGGCCGACCAAGCCGCCACCGACAAAAGCCATGATCGAGAGCAATATTGTCCATCTTGCGGCGAGCAGCAAATTGCGATTGATATCCCAGAGGGTGAATTCGACCATGTGCTGCTTCTAGAAAATAAACCTTGCACCGATCCAGTGCAGCAGTTTGCGCAAAGCCATGGAGAGCACCAAATAGATGGCCGTTGCAATCAAGAAAGCTTCAAACGCGCGGAAGTTGCGGCTTTGAATCAAGTTCGCTGCATAGCTCAATTCCTCAGTAGAAATTTGCCCGCAAACGGCCGAGCCCAGCATCACGATGATGATTTGGCTCACCAGTGCTGGCCACACTTTTTTAAGCGCTGGCGGTAACACGACGCGAATAAAAATCTGCCCCGGCGCAATCGCCAAGCTCTGCGCTGCTTCTACTTGGCCTTTCGGCGTAGCTTCAATCCCCGAGCGAATGATCTCCGTGGCATACGCGCCGAGATTAATCACCATCGCCATGATGGAAGCCGCCTCGGGGCTGAGCCTGATGCCCATCGCAGGCAAACCGAAGAAAACGAAGAAAAGCTGCACGATAAACGGCGTGTTGCGGATCAACTCCACATAGGTGCTCGCCAACGCGCTCATCCAAGAGGAGCCATGCACCCGCGCCCATGCGCACACAATGCCCACGAGCACGCCAATCACGGTGGAAATTGCAGTGAGCGAGATCGTCCAAACAATGCCTTTAATAAGCAATGGCCATTGTTGCAAGACCGCGAGGAAATCAAATTCGATCATGGAGATAGAAAAAAGGAGAACACGGAAGTCACGAAAATTTGCACGGAAGACACAGGAAACTTCCGTGGCTTCCGTGGCTTCCGTGCGTTTCTGTGACTTCCGTGTTCTTTATTTCTTTGAACAACTACTTGGTCATCAATTCGGCAGATCGCCGGCTGGGCGACCTAGCCATTTACTTGCCATCTTGTCGATATCGCCATTCTTCTTCGCTTCGGCCAGAATCTCGTTGACTTTCAAGCGCAGCTTGTCTTCGCCTTTGCCCACACCGATAAAGTTCGGGCTGTCTTTGAGCAGCAGCTTGTATTCAGTATTGAGCTGCGGATTTTTGCCCATCATGTTGCCTGCCACCGATGCGCCTGTGGCAATCGCTTGCACTTGCCCTGCCACGAAGGCAGATACTGTGGCGTTGTTGTCTTCAAAGCGCTTGATGTCTGCGCCGGCCGGGGCGAGTTTTGTGATCTCTTGATCTTCAATCGCGCCGCGCGTCACAGAGACAGATTTGCCAGCCAAATCAGAAAAGGTCTTGATATTCACATTTTTCGCAGCGAATACTGCTTGGAAGAAAGGCGAGTAAGCGGCAGTGAAGTCAATCACTTTTTCGCGATCAGGATTTTTACCGAGCGTAGAGATCACGAGATCGGCTTTTTTGGTTTGCAGATAGGCAATGCGGTTGGCGCTAGTCACAGGTACGAGCTCAACGGCTACACCCATTTTTTGCGCGATGTAGTTGCCCATGTCAATATCCAAACCCTGTGGCTTCAAATCAGTACCGACGAAACCGTAAGGCGGAAAATCTGTGGGAATCGCAATCGTGATCTTCTTAGCTTTCATTACATCATCGAGCGCGGTTTGCGCGATGCTGGATGCGGAGGCTAAAAGTGCTGCACTAGAGACAGCGGCTAATGCGAGAGTTTTGAAAGTGATGCGGCGAGTGGTCATAGTGGCTCCAAAAGTGTGTGTACAGTTTAGAAGCAAACCGCGTGCCAATCGGCGCATCGCTTGGCTCCAGCGCTAGGAGATTCCCTAGCCGCCGATATCAAGCCGCAGCCAAATCAATCCAGCTTCGCGCCAGACTTTTGCACTGCCGTTGCCCACTTGGGCAATTCCGCATTGATGAATTTTGCAAAATCATCTGCGCCAAGAAACGCTGGATCCGCGCCTTGGCTCACCATGCGGTTGCGCACATCAGGCATCGCAAGCACTTGTTTGAAAGCATCAGAGAGTTTGTCCACAATCGGTTTGGGTGTGCCCGCAGGCGCGAGGAAGCCGTAGAAGCCGACGACTTCAAAATCCTTTGCCATCTTCGTCTCCATCACCGTAGGCACATCGGGCAAGGCAGGATTGCGTTCACGGCTTGTGACGGCCAGCGCGCGCACTTTGCCTTGCTTGTGATACTGTGCCGCTTGCGGAATGCTCTCGGCCATGAATTGCACTTGCCCACCGATCAAATCTTGAAACGCGGGCGCACTGCCGCGATAGGGGATGTGTACCATGAACAATCCGGTTTGAGATTTGAACATTTCAGGCACGAGATGGCTGATGCCGCCATTGCCTGCCGAGCCATAGTTCACCTTGCCGGGATTGCTCTTGGCGTAGCTCACGAATTCTTGCAGCGTATTGGCTTTCACACTCGGGTTGACGAGCAGCGCCAGTGGCTGCATGGCGGTGCGCGCAATGGGGATGAAATCCTGCGTGGTTTTATAAGGCAGTTTGGAATACAAGCCGGGGTTGATCACCATCACGCCCGTATTGGCCAGCATGATGCTGTAGCCATCGGGCGCAGACTTTTGCACATCTTGCGCGCCCACGATGCCGCCCGCGCCGGCTTTGTAATCCACGATGATGGGTTGGCCGAGCACGGCTTGCAGCTTGTCAGTCAGCAAGCGCGCATGCTGATCGAGCGGGCCGCCAGCGGGGAAGCCGATCACGAGGCGGATGGGTTTGTTGGGGTAGGCGGCTTGGGCGAAAGTGCTGGGCAGCAAGCCGCATGTCACCAATGTGGCAGCAAGCAGAGTTTTGAGAGCGGTGCGGGTTTTCATGGCGGTTGCGCATTCGATAAAACATGCATGATAGCCACAACTAAACACTTGAGACATTGGAGCTTTCCTTGAAATCACAACACGCTGCGCACTTTGCGCACTGGCCCGCTCGGCTGCCCCACAGCCTCACGCCACCTGCTGGCTCGCTGTGGAATAACTTGGCTGTGAGCGCACTGCGCTACCCCGAAAAGCCTGCCTTACGCTTCTTTGATGCAGTGGTGAGCTATGCACAGTTGCTATTCTTTTCAGAGCGCTTGGCGCAGCATCTATGCCGGCTAGATGCCAAAAAGGGTGAAAGAATTGTGGTGTGCATGCAGAATTGCCCGCAGCTCGTGATGGCGCATTTTGCGATTCTGCGGCTCGATGCTGTTGTCGTCCCCGTTAATCCGATGAACAAAGCTGAAGAGCTCAAACACTACATCCTTGACCCCGATACGCGCATCGTGATCACCTCAGCAGATTTGGCCGCTGAGTGGGCAGCGGCATCGAATGCCTTGCCGCCCGCGCAACGCTTGAAGCATGTGATCGTGACGCACATGAGCGATGGCTTTGGCGCTGAAGCTGAGAAAGATATGCCGCCTGCTTGGCGAGATTGGTTGCTCACAAAGCATGCGCTGCCAGCCATCCAAGACACACAAACACATGCTTGGAACGATGTGTTCGCTTTGCCATCTGCCGAAGCACTGCCAGCAGTCAGCGCCACCAGCGATGATCTCGCCATGCTGCCCTACACCAGCGGCACCACCGGCCTGCCCAAAGGCTGCATGCACACGCATGGCTCGCTCATGCACAACGCCGTGGCCAGCATTTTGTGGGGCAACGGCACAGCGCAAAACGTTACGCTCGCCGCCGTGCCGATGTTTCATATCACCGGCATGGTCAGCCTCATGCATGCCAGCCTCTATGCAGGCGCCACGCTGGTCATCATGCCCCGCTGGGATCGTGATTTAGCCGGCCGCTTGATCTCACGCCACAAGGTCACCCACTGGACGAACATTCCCACGATGGTGATTGATCTGCTCGCCTCGCCCAGCTTCGATCAATACGATCTCTCAAGCTTGGCCTACATCGGCGGCGGCGGCGCAGCCATGCCGCAAGCTGTGGCGCAGCGCCTCTTGGAGCAATTTGGTTTGCGCTATGTGGAAGGCAATGGCCTCACCGAGACCGCAGCCCCCAGCCACACCAATCCCACAGATCGCCCCAAGCAGCAATGCCTCGGCGTGCCCTTCATCAGCTGCGATTCGCGCATTATCAACCCCGAGACTTTGGAAGAGATGCCAGCAGGCGAGCAGGGAGAGATTGTGATGAGCGGGCCGATGAATTTCAAAGCCTATTGGAAGAATCCTGAGGCAACTTCTAAAGTGTTCTTTGAGCGCGATGGCAAGCGGTTTTTCCGCAGTGGCGATTTAGGCAAAGTCGATGAAGAAGGCTATTTCTTCATCACCGATCGCCTCAAACGCATGATCAACGCCAGCGGTTTCAAAGTCTGGCCAGCCGAGGTGGAATCGCTCATGTTCAAGCATCCGGCAATAGCCGAGGCCTGCATCATCGCCACGCAAGATGCGTATCGAGGCGAGAGCGTGAAAGCCGTAGTGGTATTGCGTTCTTCACATGCAGGCGAAGTAAGCGAGCAAGATATTTTGCAATGGTGCAGAGACAACATGGCCGTCTACAAAGTGCCGCGTGTTGTCGAATTTGCTGCTGCGCTGCCGAAAAGTGGTAGCGGCAAGGTGATGTGGCGTTTGTTGCAGGAGAAAGAGAAATCTTCCTGATACTACGTTTTTGATAGCACTCTGCGCAGGTTCTATGAAGGCTACTCTGCTGTTTTGCTTATATCTTCAGTGTTCTAGGCGTTTCGTGCCATCCGCTCACGCTGGCACGAGGCGTGCGATGCGCTGCATGGCTATTCACCTCGCGCAGTGATTCTTGTAGATCGCAAAAATGGTTTGCATCACCACCATGATTGGCACACAACCTCTGTAGCGAGCGCGAATGGAACAGCCCCGCACCCCATCACCCACCTCGCACCCTGCGGCTTGGTGGGTGCTTTAAGCATTGCCCGTCAAGCAGCAAACGTCGCTCTGTGGCTTCTTGCAACCGCTTGTCCGTGAAGAACAGCTCGTTATGACTCATCACGTCTCTTCATTTCGTACTCGCGTATGCTTCTATGGAGTTCGTCGGCGAGCACCTGCTCCAACTTGATAATGCTTGCTTCGAGATCACTGATGTCTGTAACAGATGCACACTTCAGTCGTTTGAAGGCCTCGATGAGAAGACCTTTTGTTTCGTACTCTAGCGTAGAGTCGCCAGGGACAATGCGCTGATCCCGGCTAGGTGCGTACATCACGCGAAAGCGCTTGAAGTTGTGTCGCGCATCAGTCAGCGAGTAATCTGAGTTAGGGCCGCCCCACACCTCATTCGCTTGCGCTTCGCCTTGACCGTCGTCCTCCCAATTACAAAGCTCGCAGATCTCATATGCGGCTGACTCAAGGAGTGTTGGATACCCGCAGCATGGGCAACGTACACGCGTCGAGATTGGAAGCTCACTATTCATAAAGCAAAACCAGCGTTATAGAAATGATGGCGTCGCTCAGGGCTGACATAAAAATCTTTCAATTCCATTCTAAAGCTTATCAGCTGCTTGCCAACCAAGCAGCAGGGCGTGACGGGCGTGGTCTGGTTGGGCGGTGCGGCCATTCGCGCTCGCTACAGAGATTGTGTGCAAACAAAGGTGGTGATGCAAACCATTTAAGCGCGCTACAAAAGCATCTGCGCGAGGTGCAAGCCGACCAGTCAGATCGCGCCCGTCATGCCAGCGTGATCGGATCGCGTCAAACGAAGAGGTAAATTGCTATTAAATACATAGCACTCTGCGCAGCAAATACGCCGGCAAGAGGCCTAAAACGGTAATTTAGGCATCCCACCGCCCATACCCGGCAAGCCTTTCATGCCACCCGCGCCGCCCATACCCCCGAGCTTTTTCATCATCTTCATCATGCCGCCGCCCTTCATTTTTTTCATCATGCTGCTCATTTGATCGAATTCATTGAGCAGGCGGTTGACTTCTTGGATTTGCACGCCTGCGCCGCTGGCGATGCGTCTCTTTCGGCTGGCTTTGGATTTGCCATCCATCAGCAGGCCGGGGTTGCGGCGCTCTTTGCCGCTCATGGAATTGATGATGCCTTCTTTGCGGATGATGTCTTTCTCGGCTCGGTTCAGATCAGCTTCTGAGGCTTTGCCAGCGAGCTGGCTGGGGAGTTTGTCCATGATGCTGGAGAGGCCGCCCATGTTTTTCATTTGCTGAATTTGTTCTAAGAAATCTTGAAGATTGAAGCCCACGCCGCTCTTCATCTTCTCGGCCATCTTCTGCGCAGCGGCCATATCGACATTGGCGGTGACTTGCTCCACCAAAGCCAAAATATCGCCCATGCCTAAGATGCGGCCGGCAAAGCGCTCGGCATCGAACACTTCTAAGCCATCAATCTTCTCGCTCGTGCCCGCAAACTTGATCGGCACGCCAGTGATTTGCTTGACGGAGAGCGCTGCGCCACCGCGCGAATCGCCGTCGGTTTTCGTCAAAATGATGCCGGTCAGCGGCAACGCATCTTTGAATGCCTTGGCAGTGTTAATCGCATCTTGGCCTTGCATCGCGTCCACCACGAAGAGCGTCTCCACCGGATTCAAAATTTTGTGTAGCTCCTGAATTTCCTGCATGAGCTGCGCATCAATCGCTAAGCGGCCAGCTGTGTCCACCAGGAGTACATCAAAGTAATGATTCTTTGCATATTCGATAGCAGCTCGCGCAATATCGGCGGGCTTTTGCGATGGATCGGAGGGGAACCATTCCGCGCCGGCTTGCGCTGTCACGGTCTTGAGCTGATCAATCGCGGCAGGGCGATACACGTCGCCCGAGACGGTGAGCACTTTCTTTTTGCGCTTGGTGATCAGGTGTTTGGCTAGTTTTGCCGTGGTAGTGGTTTTACCCACACCTTGCAAGCCCGCCATCAGAATCACGGCCGGAGGCTGAGCAGCAAGATTGATGTCGCTCACGCCCGCGCCAATGGTCGCCACCAATTCGCGGTTGACGATGCCGACCAAAGCTTCGCCGGGTTTGAGCGAGCCCACTACTTCTTGGCCGAGAGATTTTTCTTTCACGCGGGCGATGAAATCGCGCACTACCGGCAGCGCCACATCGGCCTCCAGCAGCGCCATACGCACTTCGCGCAGCATGTCGGCCACGTTAGATTCGGTGATGCGGGCTTGGCCGCTGATCGACTTGACCAGTTTTGAGAGGCGTTCGGAGAGGGCTGAGGCCATGATGGGGCGCAGTGCCCGAGAGGCACTAGCAGAGTTAAACTAGAAGCCATGATTTTATCCAGTCGGCTTCTCCCATGACTGCGCAACCTTGGTTTTGGTTGCTGGCGGCGGTGGCACTCGCAGCTTATGCGTTGCCAGCGCTGATGCGAGCGCCTGCGCCGCAGGCTGTGGCGAGCAGCCTGGCATTGGCTTGGTTATCGCATGGCTTGCTGCTGGCTTTCTCGCTGTTTCTTGGGCGTTTCGGTTTTGGTCCAGCGATTTCTGTCATGGCCTGGCTCGTGCTCACGGTGTATGCGGTGGAGAGCCGGTTGTATCCGCAAATGCAAAGCCGCCGCGCATTGGCCGCTCTTGGTGGTGCAGCATTGGCAGTGGGCTTGATATTCCCCGGCACAGCGCTGGGCGCGAAAGCTTCCATTTGGCTGCCGCTGCATGGCGCTTTTGGCGTGGCCGCCTACGGCTTGCTTGCAGTCGCTACCGTGCATGCTTGGCTAATGCGCCGCGCACAAGCGCAGATGCGCGCAGGCCTGGGGGGCGCAGCATCAACTGTTGGGCTGCCGCTGATGACGCTTGAGCGCTTGATGTTTGGTTTCGTATTGGCTTCCTTCACAGTGCTGACGATGACGCTGCTGGCGGGTTGGTTTTTTGGTGAAGATTTATACGGTGCGGGCAATGCGTGGAAATGGAATCACAAAA
>JAYSRZ010000183.1:0-5031 GCA_043720775.1 Variovorax sp.
TTGCATCATTGGCGGTATGGCTGTCTATCTACCGCTGCGCTTGATGCTGGGCTGGTAATTTGAAGTGTTTTTGGGCTCTAGCGCTTGCAGATACTGCGTAACGTGCTATCGAATTGATAGTTATTTACTTGTGTTGATACTTTTGTTGTGCAGTTTTAAAGTGATCTCTTGGCTGCACAGCATGAGCCGATTGCCAAGCGCAGAAGCTCTCGCCGCGCCTAGCCTTGCAGCGATCGCTGCCACGCTGATGGAGGCTGTGGGAGAGTTGTTCTGATCAAGCACCACCACGCCAACAGCCCATTGCTCAAGCGCTACCAAGCCATGATGAACGCAATAGCCTTTTTCTCGCGTGAGGTGGATGAGCTCGCAAATCGCTTCATCGGTGCATTTGGGATAGCGCTGCGCTCGGAAGAATCGGGTGCGCTCTAAGGCTGCCTCAATGTAGCCTTGATCGTGCGCTGCAAGCAATGCGCAGCTGCCCGCACCCACGCCTAGCGGCCAGCGATCACCGGGCTTGACGAGTTGATTGCGAATCGGATAACCGCCCTCATCGCGAGAGAGGCAAATCGTCTCGCCCTCGTGGAGTAGTGTAAAAAATACGGTGTCTCCCGTCTCCAATGCGAGCGTGCGCAGCATGGGCGCGGCGATGCGCTGCAATGCATAGCCGGGCTCAGCAGCGATGCCTGTGGCAAATGCTTCTGGCCCGAGCCTGTAGCGGCCTGTTTCAGTGGCTTGCACCACGAAGCCTTCTTCAGCTAATGTCTTGACCAAGCGCAGGGTAGTCACGCGGTTGAGATCAAGGCGGCGTGCCATATCGCTTACCTTCAGCCCCTCGTCGCCCACGCGCGTCAACAAACGCAGCACCGACAAGCCGCGTCGAAGCGTTTGCGCACCCGTGGTCGGCGCTGCGTCAGAAGCGGTATTGATTAGCGCGTTCATGGTGCATTTGATAGTTCATATTGTGAACATATTTGTGTGGTTAGTGGGTAAAAAGCATATTTTTTCCGGAGTTTGAGGCGCAATATCAGTTTTAGAAACACTCATCGCCGTATTATGAACAATTCCCAGGTCTCTCCAATCACGCCCTGCATCATCGGTTGGGGGCATACCCAATTTGGCAAATTAGATGCGCTCAGTGTGGAAGATTTGATCAAGCAAGCCGCTAGCCAAGCGATTGAAAGCGCGGATAGGAAGGCAGCGGACATTGATGGCATTTTCGTGGGCCATTTCAATGCGGGCTTTGTGAACCAAGATTTCACGGCTTCGCTCGTTGCCATGGCGATTCCTGAGCTGCGCCATGTGCCTGCTGTGCGCGTTGAAAATGCTTGCGCGACCGGATCAGCAGCGATTTGGGCTGCATTGGATGCTGTGGCCTCAGGCCGCGTTAAAAACGCACTGGTCGTGGGCGTTGAAAAAATGAACACGCTGCCCTCAAAGGAAATTGGCAGCACGTTGCTGAAGTGCTCGTATGTGAAAGAAGAGGGCGACACGCCGCAGGGCTTTGCTGGCGTGTTTGGGCAAATCGCCAGCGCTTACTTTGAGCGCTTTGGCGATCAATCTGATGCGCTTGCGAGCATCTCCGCAAAAAATCACGCCAATGGCATGCTCAATCCGTATGCGCACATGCGGCGAGATCTCGGTTTTGATTTTTGCCGCAATGCATCGGACAAGAATCCCTTTGTCGCTGGCCCGCTCAAGCGCTCAGATTGTTCGCTGGTCTCTGATGGTGCGGCAGCGCTTGTCATCTCTGCAAGCAAACACACGCAATCAGGGCATTCCATTCAATGGCAAGCGCGTGCGCAGGTCAATGAATACCTGGCCATGTCAAGGCGTGATCCAACACGGTTTGAAGCAGCGGCAATCGCTTGGCAACGCAGCCTTGCGGATGCGAATATCGCACTTGTTGATTTGGATTTTGTGGAAACGCATGACTGCTTCACGATGGCTGAATTGCTGCAATATGAGGCGATGGGACTCGCGCCGCAGGGTCAGGGCGCAAAGATGATCTTGGACGGGCATACAAAACGAGACGGCAAGCTGCCGGTCAATCCCTCCGGCGGGCTCAAGGCGCGTGGTCATCCGATTGGCGCAACCGGCGTGTCTCAGCATGTCATGGCAGCCATGCAGCTCAGCGGGCAAGCCCTCCAGATGCAATTGCCCAAAGCAGATCGCGGCGCAGTGTTCAATATGGGCGGCGCTGCAGTGACCAATTACGTCAGCATCTTGGAGCGCGCATGATGACACCTACAAGCACGGCAATGAATGTTGATGCGCATGCAGGCAAAATTCCCACGAGCAACTTGGCAAATTTGCTAAGGCACACCGCGCAGCTTTTTCCTGATCTCGCTGGCGTCATTCAAGGCGAAAAAAAATGGAGCTGGCGGGAAATTGACCAACGTGTGGATGCGATGGTGCTGGCGCTCAGGCAATTGGGCGTTGGCCACGGCGATAAGATTCTTGTGCATTCGCGCAATAGCTTGCAAATGTTTGAATCGTGCTGGGTGGCGTTTCGCCTCGGGGCGGTGTGGGTGCCCACGAATTTCCGTTTGACGCCGCCTGAGGTGGCCTACCTTGGCGCATCAAGCGGCGCAAAAGTAATGATTACAGAAGATGTTTTTGCAGCGCACGCTGATGCGGTGCTGGATGCTTCTGGGGCATTGAAACATATCATCGTGATCGGCCAGCCCAGAGCCAATGAGCTGTCCTATGAAGAGATGCTGCAAGCGCATTTAGGGCAGCGAGCGGAAAGCGCTGTGGTGCATTTTGATGATCCCCTTTGGTTTTTCTACACATCTGGCACTACCGGTAAGCCCAAGGCCGGCATTTTGACGCATGGGCAAATGGGCTTTGTGGTGACGAACCATTTGGCAGATCTCATTCCCGGCACGACTGAAAAAGATTGCTCCATTGCAGTAGCGCCCCTGTCGCATGGCGCAGGCATTCATGCGCTTTTGAATGTGGCACGCGGCGCGGCTACGGTGCTGCTGCCCAGCGAAAAGCTTGATCCTGAAGTTTTTTGGCGGTTGGTCGAGCAGCACAAGATCAGCAATTTATTTACCGTGCCCACGATTGTGAAAGTGTTGGTAGAGCATCCAAGTGTTGATGCGCATGATCATTCGAGCCTGCGCTATGTGATCTATGCGGGAGCGCCAATGTATCGCTCCGATCAGCGTTTTGCGCTGCAAAAGCTGGGCAACGTGCTTGTTCAGTATTTTGGTTTGGGCGAGGTCACGGGCTGCATCACGTATCTGCCGCCCAGCATGCATTCAGCAGATGATGCCGATGCCCAGGCCAATATAGGTTCATGCGGGTTGGCTCGTACCGGCATGGAAGTTGCAATTTTGAATGAGCAAATGCAAAGCGTGGCAACAGGCGATATTGGCGAGATTTGTTGCCGTGGCAATGC
This sequence comes from Variovorax sp., assembly GCA_043720775.1. Classification (GTDB taxonomy): domain Bacteria; phylum Pseudomonadota; class Gammaproteobacteria; order Burkholderiales; family Burkholderiaceae_C; genus JANMDU01. Next base: position 3,407 of record JAYSRZ010000183.1, read on the forward strand.
TGTGTTTGCCGGCTACCTCGGCGATCTTGATGCGACTGCCAAGGCATTTCGCGGCGGCTGGTTTCACACGGGTGATCTCGGCAGAGTCGATGAGCGCGGGCTACTGTACATCACGGGCAGAGAATCTGACATGTACATCTCAGGCGGCTCCAATGTGTATCCGCGCGAAGTTGAAGAAGTGCTGCTGCAGCACGCCGGCATTTCGGAAATTGCGATTTTAGGCATGCCCGATGAAAAATGGGGCGAGGTCGGTGTGGCGGTGGTGATAAAAAATAAGACACATCCAGAGCTGGATGCGCCCACTCTGCTTGCGCATTTAGAAGGTCGCTGCGCTAAATACCGTTGGCCGCGAAGCTTTGTGTTTTGGGATGCATTGCCTAAATCAGGCTACGGAAAAATCGTAAAAAAAGACATCAAAAAAATTCTTTTGGAGCAATCACCGCAGCACAGAATAAAACTGCACTGACTGACTTTACTTCCGGATGCTTAAGTTCAAAAGGCAGCATCTTTACCGCGCTTTTTTCCAAAAGAAAAAACGCATATGGAACACAAAAAACCATGCAAGATCATTGTGTCAATATCCCACCTAGGCCGCGCACCCTCATCCATCCTGGGAAATCTATTGCAACGCGCATTGTGCATCGCCACTGCAAACAAGGCCGGCACATTCGCCTGAGCCTGCAGCCCGGCAAAAGCCTGCATGAGGCACTCATTGGCCCGCTGCAAAGCCTAGGCATTCACAGCGCATCGACAACGATTCTTGGCGGCGAAATGGCAGCGCTGCACTATTGCGTTGCGCCGCCTGATGCTTCGCGCCAAGCTGTCATCAGCTATACAGCGCCGATGGATGCGGGGCAAGCCAACTTTATTTTCGGTAATGCCACCATCGGCAAAGATGCGCAAGGCCAGCCAATCGTGCATTGCCACGCAGCATTTCGGACAGCTGCAGGCGCCATCAAAGGCGGCCACATCATTGCGCAACAAACGCTGATTGGCGATGCACCGATCTCAGTGCTGGTGATCGCATTCAACGAATTCGATTTGCAGGTCAGCTATGACCCCGAAACGAATATTTCTTTGATTCAGCCGCGGGAGATGCTTTGACATGACAACTGCTTTGATTGAAACTGGCACGATGGGCCGTGTTGCGTATGCACGCATTGCACCTAATGAAGATTTGGTGCTCGGCGTGGAGAAATTTTGCTTAAGCGAAGGTTTTCGCAACGCATTTGTGCGTGGCGCACTGGGCAGTTTGGTGGATGCTTGTCTGCAGACATCACAGGGTAAATTTCTGCAAGTCAAAGGCCCGGCGGTTGAAATTGTCAGCCTCGCGGGCGAGGTGCGTAGCGCAGCTGATGGCTCGATACGCGCAAGCCTCAGTGGCGTGGTGGCAGACACCGAGGGCAATGTTTACGGCGGCCCTTTTGTGGCGGGCTCAAACCCGATCTGCATGACGTTTGAAGTCACGCTGGAGGAATGGCTGCCCGATGCATGAGCTTAGAGCGCCTGCGCCCTGCTGCGGAGAAAACATCATGAGCGGCGAAACAGATCTTTGGACGCTCGCCGTGATCGTCGGCCTGGCGATCATCACCGTCATCACGCGCTCCTTCTTCTTCATCAGCCGC
>JAYSRZ010000184.1:0-15147 GCA_043720775.1 Variovorax sp.
CGGCGCAAGTCGTCCATTAGACTTTTCACATTTTCATCCGTCAACTCCGCCTCAAGCACGAGGGCTGCTGGCAGGCTCATTTCGCATTCGCGCACCAGATGCGTCAGTGTTGTGGCATATCGCACGTTGCACTTGGCTTTAGTCAAAGCTTTATCAACCGTCATTTTGACTGCCGTGCTTGCAACGTAGACGAGCACATCCATCTGCGCCAATTGCGGCGTGTTCATGGTCAGCATACTCATCTCACTGCTGGCCACGCCGTTATCCGTTTCGTTTTGTACGGGGAACTCAATGGAGATCGCTGTTTTGCCATCAACCTGTGAGCGCGTGGCCAACACACCGGCTGCTTGCGCAAGTTCGGTGATCAATTCCCATAAGAAATGACTGGTGCGCTCCATAGGGGGCGTGTCTTCTTGCGTGCGCACCACATGATCGGCCACCACGGACATACGCGCAGCATCACCCCAGCCTGATAGCTCGGTGCTTACCGTGAGACGGTTGCCAAAAGGAATTGCCCATTCGATCGCTGATTCGATCAAGGCGCGGCAGAGGTCGGGGTCACTGTCGATCGTGCAACTTTGTAATTGTGGCTCTAGCAGCACGCCCGAGCGGCGCAGATCGTTGGCGCGTTTGGCCAAAATGCTGCCCATCAATGGCAGCATCGGAATGCTTTGAATTTTTGGTTTGACTCGGCGCAGCTTCACCTCGGCCAATGAATTGATCGTTTGTCCCATGTCAGCGAGCGCTGTCACATCACGAATCAACATGTTCCACTGCTGCACCGTCGCGCCTCGCTCGGCAAGCGCATGGAGCTCCCGAGCAATTGATTTAGCCCTTGCATTGACTTCTTCGCCGGAGAGACCCAGCAATGCGAGGTTAACGTCGGGTGCATTGGCATCCGGTGCAGCAACCAAACGATTTGTGCCGAAGCTGCCTGTGCGCGTCATCACATCTGAATCTCCCCAGGCAGAGCTTTCCCCGCCCACTTGCGTGAGCATGCTCTCCCAATCAGTACGTTCAGGGCTGCCGCTAATCGCGCGCAGCAATTTTGTTAACAAAAGTATCAATCTTTCAGTGATTTAATTAAAAAGTATTCAAAAAAGACGATTTTTTCGGCCTTGTGTTACTTTTCTATATCAAGATTTTATCAAGGATGCATAACATGGGCAATCTTCTTGGCCAGCATAACATGGAACAGCAGCTGTTACAGCGCACAAAACAACAGTTAAACGTCATAAATCACTAAAAAGCCTGACGGACTAAATTAATTAAGCAGCTTTTTGATACAGATTACGCTCATGGATCGAGTCGAATCCAGCGTGTTTGGGCGCCTTTTCGCGCCGCATCAGGCAAGCCGATGCTAGGAAAGTGACGCTTTTCATGAGAAGAAAGCGTGGTGCCCGAGGCCGGAATCGAACCGGCACGCCTTGCGGCGGGGGATTTTGAGTCCCCTGCGTCTACCAATTTCACCACCCGGGCAGGTACAGAGCTTGTTAAATGCGAAGCCTTAGATTATGGCATATTCGAGCGTATGACTTCGCTGCAAAACAACATCAAATTCCCTACGATTGAAGATGCCATCGGCAAAACGCCGCTTGCGCGCTTACAACGCATTGGCGCTGATGCCTGCAAGGCGAGAGGTAACGTGATTTTGGGCAAGCTGGAAGGCAACAACCCGGCAGGCAGCGTGAAAGATCGGCCAGCGCTCTCGATGATTGCTCGCGCTGAGGAGCGAGGCGACATCAAGCCGGGCGATACGTTGATTGAGGCGACGTCTGGCAACACAGGCATCGCTCTGGCGATGGCCGCTGCGATCAAAGGCTATCGTATGATTTTGATCATGCCAGAAGACCTTTCTATCGAGCGCGTGCAAACGATGAAAGCTTTCGGTGCCGAGCTGATCTTGACGCCCAAAAGCGGCGGCATGGAGCATTCACGCGATCTGGCAGACACGATGCAAAGAGAAGGCAAAGGCCGCGTGCTCGATCAGTTTGCTAACCTTGACAATCCGCGCATTCACTATGAGACGACTGGGCCGGAAATTTGGGAGCAAACTTCTCAGCGCATCACGCATTTTGTCAGCGCGATGGGAACGACGGGCACGATCACAGGTGTGTCTCGCTTTCTCAAAGAGAAAAATCCGAAAGTGCAAATCATCGGCGCGCAGCCCTCAGAGGGCTCGCGGATTCCCGGTATTCGCAAATGGCCAGAGGCTTATCTTCCGAAAATTTATGATCCGAAAAACGTGGATGAGCTGATCTACGTGAGCCAAGCGGATGCAGAAGAGATGGCTCGGCAGATGGCGCGCGAAGAGGGCATCTTTGCGGGCATTTCAGCGGCGGGCGCTTGTCTGGTGGCGCAGCAGATTGCTGCGCGTGAGCGTGATGCGGTGATTGTTTTTATCGTCTGCGATCGTGGTGATCGTTATCTATCGACGGGTGTGTTTCCAGCTTAAATTTTAAGCGTTTTTAGCCGATAGCGCCCGTATATACTGCGTGAAATGCTATTAAATTAATAGCGGTTGATTCATGAACTCAGCATATAAATTTTGCCCCCAATGCGCCACACCACTTGCAATATCGAAGCAAATGGAAGACGGCGGCGAGAAAGAGAGACTGCGTTGCTCAGCCTGCGATTTTGTGAGTTGGAACAATCCCACGCCCGTTCTGGCGGCCATCGTGGAATACAACGGCCAAATCTTGCTCGCCCGCAATGCTGCATGGCACGGCAAAATGTTTGCGCTGATCACGGGCTTCATGGAAGCAGGCGAGACGCCGCAGGGCGGCATTGCGCGAGAAGTCAAAGAAGAGACGAATTTAGATTGCAGCGAAGTCAATCTCGTGGGAGCTTATGATTTTCAAAGGATGAACCAAATCATCATCGCCTACCATGTGGTGGCGCACGGCGAAGTGGCTCTATCGTCGGAGCTTGCCGAATACAGACTCTACGACTACGAACGCATCAAATGCTGGCCAGCTGGCACAGGCTATGCACTGGCCGAATGGCTGAAAAAGGTCAAAGGCATTGAACCTGAGTTTGTTGACTGGGCGAAACGCTAGAATCTAACCAAACACCTGAGGTAAATCATGAATATCGACAAAGAAATTGACACCCGTGGCCTGAATTGCCCACTTCCGATTCTTAAAGCCAAGAAAGCGCTAACTGAGCTATCAAGCGGCCAGATGTTGAAAATCATTTCCACTGATGCAGGCTCAGTGCGTGATTTTCAGGCCTTTGCCAAGCAAACGGGCAACGAACTGGTTGAGCAGCAAACCGCTGGTGCAGATTTCATCCACGTGATGCGTCGCCGCTGATCGCTTGTATTTTTAAGTTTAATCAATGGCTGGCCAGCGCATAATCTGCGCAGCCAGCTATTTTTTTGATAGCGCTGATGTGTGCAATTAACCCAAGCGCTTGATTTGCTCGCGCAGCTTTTCTACCGTTGCAGTGAAGTCAGCCAAGCGTTTGCGCTCTTGATCGAGCACGGCGGCGGGGGCTTTTGAGACGAACGCTTCGTTGGCTAACTTTGCATTCGCTTTGATGATTTCGCCTTCGAGCCGTAGTGCTTCTTTGGACAAGCGCGCTTTTTCTGCCACGACATCAACCTCCACAAATAGCGACATGCGTGCTTCGCCAACCACGGCTGTGGGCGATGCGCCGCTGGCATTGGCCCACTCTGCTTCCGTAGTAAAAGTTTTCACGCCAGACAGTTTGGCCAAGGCTTTGAGCACGTCTGCGGATTGCGTGATGAACTCAGCATCACCTGAGACGAGCATGGGCAAACGCTGAACAGGGCTCACGTTCATCTCGCCGCGCAGATTGCGGCAGGCGTCGACGATGGATTTGAGCTTGGCCACATGCGCAATGGCTGCGGGATCAATCTTCTCAGGCTGGGCTTGTGGGTAACGCGCAATGGCCACGGATTCGCCTGCAATACCAGCCACAGGAGCGACCTTTTGCCACAGCTCTTCCGTGATGAATGGAATGATCGGGTGCGCGAGGCGCATGATGCATTCGAGGGTGCGGATGAGGGTGCGGCGCGTGGCGCGTTGTTGAGATTCCGTGCCCGTTTGAATCTGCACTTTGGCGATTTCTAAATACCAATCGCAGAACTCGTTCCACACAAAGTCGTAAATCGTGTTGGCCACGTTATCAAGGCGATAGTCTGCAAAGCCTTGCGCGACATCGGCTTCTACTTTTTGCAAGATCGAAGAGATCCAGCGGTCGGCTTGGCTGAATTGCATGTAGCCATGCGCCACGCCACCGGGCTGACATTCAGCCTTCGTGTGATCCTTCAACCCACAGTCATAACCTTCGCAATTCATCAGCACGAAGCGCGTGGCGTTCCAGAGCTTGTTGCAAAAATTGCGATAACCTTCGCAGCGCTTGCTGTCAAAGCTGATGTTGCGGCCAAGCGAGGCCAAAGCTGCAAACGTGAAGCGCAATGCGTCTGCGCCATAGCCGGGGATGCCTTCTGGAAACTCTTTTTCGGTGTTTTTGCGCACCTGCGGCGCGGTCTCAGGCTTGCGCAGGCCTTGCACGCGTTTGTCGAGCAAGGGTTCGAGCGAGATGCCGTCGATCAAATCCACAGGGTCAAGCACATTGCCCTCAGACTTGCTCATCTTCTTTCCCTGCGAATCGCGCACGAGGCCGTGGATGTAGACATGCTTGAAAGGCACGCTCCCCGTGAAATGCTGAGTCATCATGATCATTCGGGCGACCCAGAAGAAGATGATGTCGTAGCCTGTGACAAGCGTGGAGGATGGGAGATAGAGGTTGTAATCGTCAGTCGATTCAGCACCTTGATTTGGCCAACCCATCGTTGAGAAAGGAACGAGCGCTGAGGAATACCAAGTGTCTAAAACGTCTTCATCGCGTGTGAGCGTTTTACCTATTGCTTTTGCCTTGGCCTCATCTTCATTGCGAGCGACATACACCTTGCCATCTTCGTCATACCAAGCCGGAATCTGATGGCCCCACCAAAGCTGGCGCGAGATGCACCAGTCTTGGATATTGTTCATCCACTGGTTGTACGTGTTCACCCATTGCTCGGGGACGAACTTCACATCGCCAGACGCTACAGCATTGATAGCACCTTGCGCAATAGATACGCCGGCTGCTCCCGGTTTTGTCATGGCAACAAACCACTGATCTGTCAACATGGGCTCAACGACCTGACCCGTGCGCGCGCAAATCGGCAGCATGAGTTTGTGTGGCTTGATCTCAATCAAAAAGCCTTGTGCTTCTAAATCTTTCAGCAGCGCTTTGCGAGCCACAAAGCGATCCATGCCTTGATACGCCACCGGCCCGTTCTCGTTGATCTTGGCATCCAGCGTAAAGATCGTGATCAGCGGCAGGTTGTGACGCTGCGAGCAGGCGTAATCGTTGAAGTCATGCGCACCGGTGATCTTCACGCAGCCTGAGCCGAAGGCTCGATCCACGAAATCATCGGCAATGATGGGAATGGAGCGGTTGCACAGCGGCAGATCGACCATCTTGCCCAGCAGATGCTTGTAGCGCTCGTCTTCCGGATGCACGCAGAGCGCGCCATCGGCCAGCATCGTCTCGGGGCGGGTGGTGGCGATTTGTAGGCCACGTGCGGTGTGTGCTGGCTGGTCAGCCGTTGCGCCAATTTCCATCGGGCCGTCGGTGAACGGGTACAAGATGTAATGCATCTTGCCGTCGGCCTCTTGGCTTTCCACCTCCAAATCACTCACCGCGCTTTTCAGCACAGGATCCCAGTTCACCAAGCGCTTGCCGCGATAGATCAGGCCTTCTTCATACAAGCGCACGAAAGTCTCTGTAACGACCTTGGAGAGCTTCTCATCCATCGTGAAATATTCGCGGCTCCAATCTACGCTCGCGCCCATGCGGCGCATTTGCGTGGTGATGGTGTTGCCGGATTCTTCTTTCCATTCCCACACGCGGGCGACGAAATTTTTTCTTCCCAGATCGTGCCGGGTTTGGCCTTTGTCTTGTAGCTGGCGCTCCACCACGATTTGCGTGGCGATACCGGCATGATCCGTGCCGGGGATCCAAGCAGTGTTGTAGCCCTTCATGCGGTGATAGCGCGTGAGCGAATCCATGATGGTTTGGTTAAACGCATGGCCCATGTGCAGCGTACCGGTGACGTTGGGTGGGGGCAGCTGGATGGAATAGTTATCTCCCTTGCCGGCGGCTTCTGCGCTCGGCCGGCCTGTGCCGCGCGAGCCGGCTTGTCCGTAACCGCGCTTTTCCCATTCGGGGCCCCAGCAGGCTTCAATCGGCTTGGGATCGAAGGATTTGGCGAGAGCGTCTAGGCTGGGCTGGGCGGGTTTTTGTGTTTCGAGAGTCATGCGCCCGATTTTACCGGGGCATGCTGGGCAAACCACCGTCTCCCGTTCGCCCTGAGCCTGTCGAAGGGCTCGCGAAAGCTCCGCCACTGTGGCTAGCTCAGGACAGGCCAAGCTCAGCCCGAACGGACACTACGGATTGCTTGCGAGTGCTACTGCCAGCAAAGCGCCGACACGCGCATTATTTTTCACCAACGCGATATTGGTCTTCAAGCTTGCGCCTTGCGTGAGCTCATTGATGCGCTTGAGCAGATAGGGCGTGACTTGCTTGCCCGCGACGCCTTGCGTTGTGGCTTCTTTCAAAGCAGCTTCGATGATTTGATTGATCTGCGCTGCGGGGATTTCCATCTCTGCCGGCACGGGATTGCTCAGCAACACACTGCCTTGCATGCCCAGCGCCCACTTCGTGCGAATGAATTTCGCTTGTGCGCTGGATTCGTCAATGCGGAAATCCGCTTTCAAGCCGCTATCGCGCACAAAAAACGCCGCAAAATTTTCCTGTCCCACGCTGATGACTGGCACGCCATTCGTCTCCAGTACTTCCAGCGTCAACGGCAAATCCAAAATCGATTTCGCCCCTGCGCAGACCACGGCCACACTCGTAAGTGAGAGCTCCTGCAAATCTGCAGAAATGTCAAAGCTCTGCGCTGCGCCACGATGCACGCCGCCGATGCCGCCCGTGACGAACACTTCGATGCCAGCCATCGCCGCGCAAATCATCGTAGCGGCCACAGTCGTTGCGCCCGGCTTGCCGGATGCCACGGCATAAGGCAAATCGCGCCTGCTCAGCTTCATCACGTCCGGCGTTGAGCCGAGCACTTCAATCTGCTCGCGCGAGAGGCCAACGCAAATCTTGCCCTCTAACACAGCAATCGTGGCCGGCACAGCGCCATGCGCGCGAATCACCGCTTCCACTTCCAAAGCCGTCTGCACATTCTGCGGATACGGCATGCCATGCGCAATGATGGTGGATTCGAGCGCCACGACGGGCGCGCCAAATGCCAGCGCTCGCGCTATGTCTGGGTGAATATTCAAATAGGGCTTGAGATGAGCGTTCATCACGCAAGCTTATCGCGTTTGGGACTGCCAAAATAGTGCCGCGCCAACGAAAAAAGCCTGTGATCGCTCACAGGCTTTTCAAATTTTGGTGGGACCTGCGGGGGTCGAACCCACGACAAACGGATTAAAAGTCCGCTGCTCTACCAACTGAGCTAAGGTCCCACGTCTGAACCACTTTTAGCTTACGCTTGCAGCAGCACAGCCTCAAATTATAGCGCGGTTTTTTCGGGGCTCGGAGGGCTCGAAAAGGAAAATTTGTGTTTTGGGAGCTGTCTCTAAGCTGAGGCTGTGCATTGGCGTGGCACACTCTCGCGCTTCAATCAAAGAAGCACACCCGTGCCAATAGTCTCCATGCAAAGCATCGTCCAGCAATTAGCTCAAGAAATCAAAGTCAAAGTCAGCCAAGTGCAATCTGCAGTGAGCTTGCTCGATGGCGGGGCGACTGTGCCCTTCATCGCGCGCTATCGCAAAGAGGCCACCGATGGGCTGGATGATATTCAGCTGAGGGAGCTCGAATATCGGCTTGGGTATTTGCGCGAGATGGCGGAGCGCCGCGAGGCGATTTTGAAAAGCATTGGCGAGCAGGGCAAGTTGTCCCCAGAGTTGCAAGCGGCTATTTTTGCTGCGCCCACGAAGCAGGAATTGGAAGATTTGTATTTGCCGTTTAAGCCCAAGCGCCGCACGAAGGGCATGATTGCGCGAGAGGCGGGCATTGAGCCGCTGGCAGATAGCTTGTTTGCTGATCCTTCGCTTGTGCCGTTGATTGAAGCGGAAAAGTTTGTATCGACCGCTGGCTCGATTGAAGGCGCGGATTTTTCGACCGCGCTCGCTGTGCTTGATGGCGTGAGAGATATTTTGAGCGAGCGCTGGGCGGAAGATGCTGGGCTTGTGCAGAGCTTGCGCGAATGGCTATGGCATGAATCGGCTTTCGTGTCTAAGCTGCTGGAGGGCAAGGATGCAAAGAATCCTGATGTGGCGAAATTTCAAGATTATTTTGATTACAGCGAGCCGATCTCTCGCGTGCCCTCGCATAGGGCGCTGGCTGTGTTTCGCGGGCGGGCGGCTGAATATTTAGAAGCAAAATTGGATGTTCCCGCCGTGGAATCTGCGCAAAGTGCTACTGGATTGATAGCAAAGTCAGTGAGCTTGGCTGAAGGTCGCATCGCGCTGCATTTGAAATGGAGCCATGCTTCCCGCCCTGCGGACGATCTGATTCGCAAATGCGTGAGCTGGGCGTGGAAGGTGAAATTGTCTCTGAGCTTGGAGCGCGATTTGTTTGCTCGGCTGAGGGAAGAGGCTGAGAAAGTGGCGATCAAAGTGTTTGCGCAAAACGTGCGCGATCTGCTCTTGGCTGCGCCTGCTGGCCCGAAGGCCGTGATGGGGCTTGATCCCGGCATTCGCACGGGTGTGAAGGTGGCTGTGGTAGATGCCACCGGCAAGCTGCTGGAGACGGCAACGGTGTATCCGCATGAGCCACGAAAAGATTGGGATGGTTCGCTGCACACTTTGAAGTTACTCGCAGAGAAACACAGCGTGGAATTGATCGCGATTGGCAATGGCACGGCTTCGCGTGAGACGGACAAGTTGGCCGGTGATTTGATCAAGCTACTATCAAAAGATGATCACTCTACGCAGGAAGGACGGGCGGAAAGTGGCAATTTATCTTATAAAACGATTCAGAAAGTGGTCGTCAGCGAATCTGGCGCATCCATTTACAGCGCCAGCGAATACGCCAGCCAAGAAATGCCCGATGTGGATGTGAGCCTGCGCGGCGCGGCGAGTATTGCGCGGCGCTTGCAAGATCCATTGGCCGAGCTGGTGAAGATTGATCCCAAGAGCATCGGCGTGGGGCAGTATCAGCATGATGTGAATCAGAGCGAGCTGGTGAAAAGCTTGGATGCCGTGGTGGAAGATTGTGTGAATGGCGTGGGCGTGGATTTGAACACCGCCAGCGTACCGCTGCTCACGCGCGTGGCGGGCTTGAATGGCTCGGTGGCGAAGGCTGTGGTGAGGCATCGCGAAGCGCAGGGCGCGTTCAAAAGCCGCGCTGATTTGCTCGCCGTGAGCGGCCTAGGCGCGAAGACTTTCGAGCAATGCGCCGGCTTCCTGCGCATACGCGGCGGCAGCAATCCGCTTGATGCCACGGGCGTGCATCCGGAGAGCTATGAGGTGGTGGAGAAGCTTCTGGCGCTCGTGAAAAAGCCGATTGGTGAGGTGATGGGGCGCGGCGATGTTTTGAAGAGCGTGAGGCCCGAGCAGATCACGACTTCAAGCGCCGGCGCGCTCACCGTGCAAGACATCCTCGCCGAGCTAGACAAGCCCGGCCGCGATCCGCGTGGCAGCTTCGTCGTCGCAAAACTCAGCGATGGCATCGAAGCAATCCACCATTTGGTCGTCGGCATGGTTTTAGAAGGCACAGTCAGCAACGTCGCCGCCTTCGGCGGCTTCGTCGATCTCGGCGTGCATCAAGACGGCCTCATCCACGTCAGCCAGCTGTCCCACAAATTCATCACCGATGCGAGAGAAGTTGTCCGCGCGGGCCAAGTGGTGCAGGTAAAGGTGATGGAAGTGGATGTGGCGAGAAAACGCATTGCGCTGAGCATGAGGCTCGATGCTGCGCCTGCGCGGGCAACAGGTGATCGTAATGATCGTGGCTCACAAAATTCACGCGATTCGCGGGGTGCGGTCAATGCTTATCGGCCCAAGCAAGAAGAGGTACGCAATTCTTCGATGGCAGATAAGTTGGCGGCGCTTAGGCGCTGAAGAACAGCGCGGCATGCGTAGAGCGGAGCAGACTTTAAGCTGTATTAAAATACAGTTATCATTCATTCGATGCACTACTGATCTCAAGTAGCCACCATGAGCCAGCCTCAAGCGATTCAACTCTTTGAAAGCGTGCAAGTGCGCTCGCACTGGGACGAGGCGCAAGAGAAATGGTATTTCTCTGTGGTGGATGTGGTGCAGGTGTTAACGGATTCGGTGAACCCTACCGATTATCTGAAAAAGCTTCGCAAACGCGACACTGAGTTGGGCAGCTACCTAGGGACAAATTGTCCCCAGGTAGTGATGCGCAATGCGGATGGTAAATCGCGAAAAATATTGGCTGGAGACGTGCAGCATGTTCTCCGACTTGTTCAATCCATCCCCTCGCCCAAAGCCGAGCCTTTCAAGCAATGGCTTGCCCGCGTAGGCTACGAGCGTATGCAAGAGATTGCTGATCCAGCACAAAGCCTTGATCGAGCTCGCGAGAACTGGCAAAAACTAGGCCGCAGCGAGAAGTGGATTCAGCAGCGCATGACCGGGCAAGAGACGCGCAACAAACTCACCGACTATGGGCTATTGGCAAACCCACGGCGTAGAAGGCTCAGACGAATTTGCTTTGCTCACCAACATCATTCACCAAGAATGGGCTGGAGTAAGCGTCAAACAACACAAAGCGCTGAAAACATTGAAAACGCAAAACCTGCGCGATCACATGAGCGAGGCCGAGCTGATCTTTACCGCGCTTGCAGAGCTTTCCACAAGGCAAATCGCGCATACCAAAGCCGCGCAAGGTTTGCAAGAGAACGCCAAAGCTGGTGTGGCCGGCGGCAGAGTAGCCAAGCGTGCGAAAGTCGATCTGGAGCAGCAAACGGGGCAAAAAGTTGTCACTGGCAATAATTTTTTGCCGCCACCCAAGCCGAAAACTAAAAAACCAACTTTGCGCTAATTCATCACCGAAGCCAAAGAAGTCGTCCGCGCCGGGCAAATCGTGCGCGTGAAGATGATGGAAGTGGATGTGGCGAGAAAGCGCATTGGCCTGAGCATGAAGCTTGATGTTGCGCCGGCGAGGGCTTCTGGGGAGCGCAATGATCGAGGTGCGCAGAATTCACGCGATTCAAGAGGCGCGGCGAATGCTTATCGACCTAGGCAGGAGGAAGTGCGTAATTCTTCTATGGCAGATAAGCTTGCAGCACTTAAGCGCTAATTTGGTTTACAGCACCGAACCACGTCACAACTTCCTACGTTTAGCGAATCATAGGCCGTCTTTGTATTCAGACCGCAGAGCTTCCTAGACTAGTTTGTGGCGTTTTCTTTGATTTAGCCGCTTCCACAATGGATCCCATTCGAATCTTGCGTTCTTCACGCGCAACGTACCATTCGCTGATCAGCGTTTCAATAAGGCCAATAAGAAGGTCTGCTTCGTCAGGGTCAACGTCAACAATTATGTTGATGTCTTTCTCCATATGAGCGCCGATATTCCCAAGCTTTCTAACTGCATCAATAGCGTCCCAAGTAAGTGGATCAACACAAGATTTGATTTCATCAATTTCGTCCACAAGGCGACCCGACTTGACGTTCCAAAAATCTCGAATTACTCCTTGCAAACATCTGCGCGACAGTGTGGCTGATGCTTTAGGGCTTAACTCTCGAATAAGACAGGCTTCGGTGTAGTCCGACAAGATCACTGATGGAACGTAATCAGGAAACGTTTTCGCTTTTGTATTCGGTATTAAGTTCCAGTGTTCTTTTTTCTCTATCAATTTTTCATCATTTCCATATTCGTTATGAGCACTTTCGTGCAATGCGACATTTAATGTGAATTGCTGACACTTTGGGTTGGGACAAACAATAAAGCTAGATACGAGCGTTCTGCGTCCAACGGCATTTTTAATTCTTAGCGTGTGCTGCTGAAATGTGACTCGACTAGCCGAAATCGTTACTGCGTGGTCGCAATGAGGACATGTCCAGTTGAAATCATTCATGTACTTTGCCTTAATTTGATGATCTGATTATCAGGGGTTCGAGGACTATGCGCGATGTGCGGTTTGCAAAGTCTGAACAATCACTAGTACCGAGCGTACCGCCCCTTCTAACGTAGAAGGATAAGGCCCTTGAACGTAGTCGCCGCATGCGAAGATATTGGGTGTTATCTGTGACGTGGGGCGTTGCAAGTCTGGTGTGCAGGCGAAGGTGGCGCGTTTGTCGATGATGGTTTGTAGGGCTTGTAAGTTAGGTAGGTCGAGTTGCTTTTGGCCTTGGGCGATGACTTGGCTCTCGTTCGTGGCTGCGTCGCCTTGGCTGGCGCTGACGACGAAGGCTAGTAATCCTTTGTGGCCAGTGAGTGCGCCTCGGTCGAAGACGAATTGGGCGGGTTCGTTGCCGCCGGGTGGGCTGCTTTTGAGCGCCATCATGGGGCAGGGCAGCTTGGCATCAGGCGAGTCATGAGGCACAGTGGCATAGACGGTGGCGATGGCCTCAAAGTGGAGGGCATCGGCTGTGGCTGCCCATGCGGTGTGGCCTGATGCGCTGGCGATGCGGGCGGCTTCCGTTGGGGGCGTGGCGATGACTATTGCATCGTATTTTTGAATGAAATCGCCATCTTGCCGGCATGAAATATGCGCTGAGTGCTCTGAATTTGATAGTGCATCAATTTGTGTGGTGATTTTCGTAAGACGCTGGCCTAAGCTTACTTCGCAGCCGCGCTGTGCGAGCCATGCTGCTGCCGCTTTGGGGAAGAGGCTGCCTAGATCGGCTTTGGGGAGGAGGAGGTTGGAGCTGCCGCATTTGAAATTCGGGTCTCCATTTGTTGAGGCGAAGAGCGAATCTTTCAGGATGCGCAGGAAGACTTGGCCGCTGGCGCGATCTGCGGGGGTGTTGAGCGCGGAGACGCAAAGGGGCTCGATGAGCATTTGCATCACTGGCTGTGTGATATTTTTGCAGAGTTCTGCCACAGTCGCTTGTGCATCGCATTCGAAGCCTTTGAGCTGCCACGCGGCTGCTGTGCGGAGCAGGGAGAGTTTGTCTGCCCAGCTCCAGCCGCGTGCTCGTATCACGCCCCATGCGACGTCTAGGCCTTTGAAAGGCAAGTTTTTCCAATCGGGGAGTTCGAGGGAATCGCCTTCTGGGAATCTCAGGGTCAGTGGGATGCGGTGAAGTACTTCGCTTGGGTTGATGCCAACTTCGCGCATGAGGCGCAGGGTTTCAGAATAGGCGCCGATGAGGATGTGTTGGCCATTGTCTAGAGTTGTCGTTGTGCCATCTGGCAGTTTGACTTCGAGCGCTCTGGCGCGACCGCCTAAGTGGCGAGAGGCTTCAATAACGGTGACTTGATGGCCGGATTTGGTGAGCTCGATGGCTGCTGCTAGGCCGGCCCAGCCTGCGCCAGCAATTAGAACCTTCATCCTTGGATTCTCATTCTTGTCTGTTTATTGTTTGAATAGCTCACACTGGCTGATGCGTTTTGAGCCAATCTTTGAGGGCATCGTTAATGCGCGTTTGCCAGCCTGTGCCGGTTGCTTTAAAGCTTTCCATCACTTCGGGAGACAGGCGAATCGTGGTGGCGATTTTTGTAGGTGACTTTTGAGTGCCGCGCACGCGCATGCCCAGCGTCTGCTGCAAGCTGGCAGGCAGTGCTTTGTGCGCAGGCTTCATGCGCTTGAAATCGCTCGCAGTCAACTCGCGAACTTCGCCTTGCGCGTCAATCAATGGAGCGCGTGTTGTCATACTCTTTCACCTCTCGTGCGTTGGCCTTGCGAAAACTAATCACGCGGATGCCGTTGCTGATTTCCGCGAAACACAAAATGTGCAGTCGCTCACCTAAATAACCGACTGCGACATATCGCACCTCGGGATAGGGCTTGCGCACATCTTGCTCAATCAGTGCTGTATCAAAATCGAATTCGCTTGCTCGCTCAAAAGACAGGCCGCGCTGACTGATGTTGCGCAGATTCTTGGCAGGATCAAATTCAATTCTCAAGACGTAATTGTACTAACAATTTGAATAGGCCGCGAGATTTGAATCTGCAGTAAAAAAGGGTGCATTTTTGTTGCCTTATCTTCCAAGCGCCTGCACCTTCCACGCGAGCCAGAATTTTCGCAGGGGGGTGAGGCTGATGCGTTGATGGAGGACTTGGAAATTTTCTCGCTCTATTTCGTTGAGTAGAGAGCGGTAAATTTTGGCCATCATGAGACCGGGTTTTTGGGTTCTTGCCTCGCTTGAGGGGAGGAGGGCGAAGGCCTCGTCATAGACGGCTTGCGCACGTTGGGCTTGGAATTGCATGAGTTTCGTGAAGCGCTCGCTGTAGCCTTTTGCCCCTAGGCTGAGTTCGTTGGCTTTGACTTCGAATTGCTGCAGCTCATTGACGGGGAGATAGATGCGGCCGCGCTGCGCGTCTTCGCCTACATCGCGGATGATGTTGGTGAGCTGCAGGGCTTGGCCGAGTTTGTGGGCGTACTGCATGGTGCGTTCATCCGCTTGGCCGAAGATGCGGGCTGAGACTTCGCCCACAACGCCTGCGACGAGGTAGCAATATTTTTGCAGGCCGGGGTAATCGAGGTAGCGGGTTTGCGTCAAGTCCATTTGGCAGCCTTCGATCACGGCTTGCAGATGGCGCTCTTCGATATTGAAGGGTTTGCAATGCGGCAGGAGGGCGAGCAGGGCGGGGTGGCGATTCGCTGTTATTCCAGGATCAGCAAAAGCTTGCGCCACTTCTTTGGCCCACCAAGCGAGCTTCGTAGCGGCAACGCTGGGCTCGTGCATTTCATCGACCACATCATCCACCTCGCGGCAAAACGCATAAAACGCGGTGATGGCGGCGCGACGCTCTTTTGGGAGGAAGAGGAAGGCGTAATAGAAGCTGCTGCCAGCTTGCGCGGCTTTTTGTTGGACGTATTGCTCGGGGCTCATGGCTTCATTATCTTCGAGGCTTATTCTGCTTTTGGGCTTGACTGATGAGGGGAGATATCAGAACACGGAATTCACGGAGGTTGCACG
>JAYSRZ010000185.1:0-1798 GCA_043720775.1 Variovorax sp.
GCGGGCGGGCCGGCGAAGGTGAGCGTGTTTGGCTCGGCGATGTTTGGCATGCTGAGCGGCTCTTCGGTGGCCAATGCCGTGACGGTGGGCTCGCTCACCATTCCCGCGATGATTCGCGTGGGCTACAAGCGGGAGTTTGCCGGCGCTGTTGAGGCCGCAGCATCGACCGGCGGGCAGATCACGCCGCCCGTGCTCGGCGCAGCGGCTTTCTTGATGGTGGAATTTTTGAATGTGCCGTATCAAACGATTGTTGCAGCGGCCGTGATTCCGGCTTTTATGCATTTCTTTGGCGTGTTCATGCAAGTGCATTTTGAAGCGAAGCGCTATGGCCTGCGCGGCTTGACGGAAGAGGAGATGCCCAAGCTGCGCCAATCGCTGCGCGAGCGCTGGCCCACTTTGATTCCGCTCGTCTTGCTGGTGAGCATCTTGATTAGTGGGCGCACCCCGTATCTCGCTGCTTTCGTGGGCATCACGTCATGTGCGATTGTGGGTTTGACGACGCTGGTCTCAGGCAACAAATCATCGAATTGGGCGATGCTGATTGCGCTGCACGTCATCCTCGTGCTGATGGCTTTTGTCGATTGGGGCTCAAGCAGTGAGATGATTCGCATTGGGCTTTTTGCTTTGGGCGCAGCTCTCTTGGCAGTGGGCTATTTCTTCGCGCAAGTGCGCGGGCGTATGGCTTATGGCGTGTTGCTGGAAGCGCTGGAGACGGGCGCGAAATACGCGCTGGCTGTGGGCGCTGCAGCGGCCACAGTGGGCTTGGTGATCGGCGTGGTGACGCTCACCGGCGTGGGCTTCAAGGTGAGCTACATCATCACCACCGCTGCGCAGGCCATAGCCCAAGGCATGGGCAGCGTGATTCCCGCTTGGGTGGCGAGCATGCAGGGCATGACGCTGTTTGCTGCGCTGCTGATGACAGGCATCGTCTGCATCTTGATGGGCTGCGGTATTCCAACGACGGCGAATTACATCATCATGGTCACCGTTGCTGCGCCGACTCTCGTGCAGCTTGGCGTGGAGCCGCTGGTGGCGCACTTCTTTGTGTTTTATTACGGCGTGTTGGCCGACATCACACCGCCCGTGGCGCTGGCGGCCTATGCGGCAGCAGGCATGGCGGGAGGTGATCCGTTTAAAACGGGGAACACGGCTTTCCGACTGGGCTTAGCCAAAGTGCTTGTGCCATTCGTGTTTGTTTTCTCACCGAGTTTGCTGCTCGTGGCCAAAGGATTTAACTGGCAAGACTTCTGGCTCACGTTTACCGGCTGCATTTTGGGCATCACGGCGCTGGCTGCGGCGCTTAGCAAGTTCTTCTTGACCGAGATGAAAGCGTGGGAGCGCATCATGTGCGTCGTGGGCTCGTTGCTCTTGATCTTTCCCGGCTGGATCACGTTCTTGATTGGCTTGGGTGTGTTGCTGCCTGTGTTGATCAGTCAGCTCGCGGCGCACAAAACAGCGGGCAGGGCCCTCAGAGCTGCTTGATCAGTGTGGTGATGCCGGAGAGCATTTGGTCGAGCGACATGGAGGGCGTGGCTTTGGTGACGCGCTTAGCTTGCTCTGGCAAATACGGCACATGTACAAAGCCTGCGGGTATTTTTGTCTTCCCCAGTGCATGCATCAGCGAGAAGAAGACGTGATTGCAAACGAACTGGCCTGCTGAACTGGAGAGCTCGGCGGGAATGTTTTGAGCAGTTAAAGCAACGCGCATCGCGTGAATCGGCAGTGTGCTGAAGTAGGCAGCGGGGGCGGTTTTCAAAATGGGCTGGCCGCTGCGTTTGATGCCTGCGTTGTCTGCCAA
>JAYSRZ010000186.1:0-5022 GCA_043720775.1 Variovorax sp.
GGCGGTAGATTGAAGGGCATGCCGCCCAAGCTGCAAAGCGATACCGGCAGGCACATCGTGATTCGCCCGCTTGCCTTTGTTGATGAGCGCGATATCGTGCGCTACAGCGAATGGCAGCAATACCCGATCATTCCGTGCAATCTGTGCGGCAGCCAAGAGAATTTGCAGCGCAAGCAGGTGGGCAATATGCTGCGCGATTGGCAGAAAAAGTTTCCCGGGCGGCTCGATAGCATGCTGCGTTCGCTGCAACACGTTGTGCCCTCGCATTTGATGGATGCGAAACTTCACGACTTCAAATCGCTCAAAGCAAATGGCGTTGCCTCCGTTGAAGGCGATAAGGGGTTTGATCATGAGACTTTTGACAACACAGACGAGGCCTGCGGCGCTCAGACAGACGACGCAGCGAGTCAGGTTATTCGCTTCGTCTGAGGGCGTCATTTTTAAGCGTTTTAGGCAGTTAACCGGCGTATTTACTGCGCAAGGCGCTCATTTATTGATAGCACTCTTGGTTGTTTCTTCTTTGAGTGCGTGCTCTGGCCTGCGCATCGTGGACAGCCAAGTAGCTGCATTTTCCAAGATCGAGACGCTGCCCGCAGCGAGCAGCTGGCGATTTGAGCGCTTGCCCTCGCAGCAAAACTTAGGTGACGTGCTCGCCTTGAGGCAAAGCAAGCTTGAAGGCATGGCAGCCTTGGAGTTGGCCAAGTATGGCTTCAAACCGCAGCCTGAATCAGGCACAGCGGCAAAATTCAGTGTGCAAATCACGGGCCGTATTCAGCGCTTGGAACGCGGGCCGTTTGATTCGGGTTATTCAGGCTATGGGCCTTGGGGCGGCCACGGTCACGGCTATGGTTACGGCCACGGACACCGCCCGATAGGTGGTTTGCCGGGGCGCGATTACGTTGTCACGGGGCAAGGCCGCGTGATTTATTTGCCTGTGCTTCCCAATATTCCGCCGCCTTGGTATGTACGCGAAATCTCGCTGATTATTCGGGATGCAACAGATGGCAAAGTGGTCTATGAGACCAAAGCGCAGCACGATGGCCGCTGGGCGGATGACGAAGCCGTGCTCCCAGCGATGTTTGCCGCTGCGATGCAAGGCTTTCCGAGGCCGCCGCAGGGCAAACGCATGGTCAATATTGAAATTCCGAAATGATCAGTTTTTTCTCTGAAAAGCATGCGCTGCACGCGCCAGAATTTGAGTTTTATCGCGGCCAGCGCGTGCCATGCTTTGAAAAGCCTGAGCGTGCGGTGTATGTGCATGAACAGTTGCTCACACGCGGCCATGATGTGCGCACGCCAGAGGCAGACAGCATGCCCGTGCTGCGCCAAATTCACACGTCCCGCTACTTGAGTTTTTTGCAAACGGCTTGGGACAAGTGGCTGGCCTTGGATGCAGGCAACGCATCGCAGCAACCCTTTCCCTCGGTGTGGCCCGTGCGCTCTTTGCGGTCTGATGTGGAGCCCGATAATTTCATCGCCCAGCTTGGCCTCTACAGCATGGACAACGGCACGCCGCTGGCTGCTGGCACTTGGGCAGCAGCCAAAGCAGGCGCTGATGCAGCAGCCAGCGCTGCGCAGGCTCTGTTGCAAGGCGCAAAGGCGGCGTTTTGCGCCACTCGACCTCCTGGCCATCATGCGGGCGCCGATTTCATGGGCGGCTATTGCTTTTTAAACAATGCCGCCATCGCAGCGCAATCTTTGCTCCATCAGGGCCATGCTCGCGTGGCGATTTTGGATGTGGACTACCACCACGGCAACGGCACGCAAAGCATTTTCTATGAGCGCTCGGATGTGCTCTTCGTCAGCCTGCATGGCGATCCGCGCACAGAATTTCCTTTCTATCTTGGCCATGCGGATGAATGCGGCGCGGGCGCAGGCCTTGGCTTTAACCTAAATCTGCCGTTGGCCGCAGGGTGTTCCTCGCAAAGATGGTTTGAGGCGCTTGAGGTGGCTTGCCAGCGCGTTGCTCAGCATCAGGCGCAAGCCTTGGTGATCTCCTTGGGGCTCGATACCTACGCAGGCGATCCGATTTCCAAATTTGCGCTGACAACAACAGATTTTTCACGTCTGGGCCAGCGCATTGGCAGGCTCGGGCTGCCCACGATCTTTGTGCTTGAAGGTGGTTATGCCGCTCATGAGCTAGGCAGCAATGCAGTGAACGTGATCGAAGGCTTCGAATCTTTGATCTAAAGCGCGGTAGAGTCATGGCATGCAAGAGCCCCAAGACAACATCACCCGCATCACCGCCATCCGCCACGGCGAGACCGCATGGAACGTGGCCACGCGCATCCAAGGCCAGCTTGATATCAGCTTAAATGAGACGGGCTATTGGCAAGCTGAGCAAGCGGGCAAGGCGCTCGCTTGCGAAAAGCTGGATGCCATCATCAGCAGCGATTTAGCGCGCGCTTACGAGACAGCGCTGGCGATTGCAAAACATCACGCTTTGAGCATCGAAGTCGATCACGGCCTGCGCGAGCGAGAATTTGGCAGCTTCCAAGGCAAGACGTTTGCCGAGATTGAAGAGCAACTGCCCGAAGATGCCAAGCTTTGGCGTCAGCGCGTGCCCGATTTTTCGCCCGGCGGTGGAGAATCGTTGCTCCTATTTCGGGAGCGCGTTACGCAGTGTTTGCGCCGGATATCCGCTCAACATTCTGGAAAAAATATCGCCATTGTTAGCCACGGTGGCGTGATGGACATCATCTACCGCGAAGCCATGCATCTTGATCTGCAAGCGCCGCGTAGCTGGCAGCTGGGCAATGCATCAATCAATCGCGTGATGTTCAATGGCGAGCATTTCAGCTTGATCGGCTGGAGCGATACCAGTCATCTCTCGCAAGGCTTGGACGAGTCGCACGCCTGAAAGTGCATTTTGTGCGGTCAAGTTGGGTTAAATAAATCCTGTGCAGATTTCGGTGGCACTACACCTAAATGTCGATATGCAGCCAGCGTGGCCACGCGCCCACGCGGGCTACGCTGTAAATAGCCTTGTTGGATGAGGTAAGGCTCGATCACGTCTTCAATCGTGTCGCGCTCTTCGCCGATGCTGGCGGCAATGTTGTCCAGGCCCACAGGTCCGCCATCGAAGCGGTGAATCAGGGCTTCTAGGAGTTTGCGATCCATCACATCGAAGCCTTGCGGGTCAACGTCAAGCATGGCCAGGGCCCGAGATGCGATGTCTTGCGTGATCGTGCCATCGCCCTTCACGTCGGCGTAATCGCGCACGCGGCGCAGCAGGCGGTTGGCGATGCGGGGTGTGCCGCGCGAGCGGCGAGCGATCTCTACGCCGCCTTCGCCTTGCAGAGGTGCATTGAGCAAGCTCGCGCTGCGCGTGACGATTTTTGTGAGCTCTTCCGTCGTGTAAAAGTCAAGTCGCGCGACGATGCCGAAACGGTCGCGTAACGGATTGGTGAGCATGCCGGCGCGGGTAGTGGCGCCCACGAGGGTAAAGGGCTGCAAATCGAGCTTGATCGAGCGCGCAGCCGGGCCTTCGCCAATCATGATGTCGATTTTGTAATCTTCTTGAGCAGGGTAAAGAATTTCCTCCACGACAGGGCTGAGGCGATGAATCTCGTCGATGAAAAGCACATCGTTTTTCTCAAGATTCGTGAGCAGCGCGGCTAAGTCTTTCGGCTTCTCTAGCACCGGCCCTGAGGTCTGTCGCAGATTCACGCCCAGCTCATGCGCCACGATGTGCGAAAGCGTCGTCTTACCCAAACCGGGCGGGCCAAAGAGCAGCACATGATCGAGTGCCTCACCCCGCTTTTTCGCAGCGCCAATAAAAATTTCTAACTGTTCGCGGATTTTTGCTTGGCCAACGTAATCATCGAGTAGCTTAGGCCGCAAAGCGCGTTCAATCGCTTCCTCTTGCGGAGAGGCGGGCGAGGCCGAGATGACTCTTGGCGCTGGGGCGAAATCGTCGGTTTGGATGGTCATTTCGCCAACGCTTTCAAAGCCAACTTGATCCCCTCACTCACGCCCACATCCTTGGGCAGCGCTTTGAGTGCCAGCGTGGCTTCTTTGTCGCTGTAGCCGAGTGCGATCAGTGCTTGCAGGATATCGCTCTGCTCGTCGTTTTGCAAAGTAGCTCCTGCGCCAATGTCTGCGCCGAGTTTGCCTTTGAGCTCTAGGAGCAAGCGCTCAGCGGTTTTTTTGCCGATGCCGGGGATTTTGGTGAGGCGGGTGACATCTTGCAAAGTGATGGTTTGGGCTAGATCGGCCACGCTCATGCCGCTCAAAATGCCAAGTGCTGTGCGCGGGCCGACGCCGGAGATTTTCACCAGTTGGCGGAAGGTTTCTCGCTCTTGCGCGGTGGCGAAGCCAAAGAGGATTTGCGCATCTTCGCGCACAATGAAATGCGTGAGCAGGGCGACTTTTTCGCCGAGTGCTGGCAAGCCATAAAACGTGCTCATCGGCACGTCGAGCACGTAACCTACGCCGCCGCAATCCACCAAAATTTGCGGGGGATTTTTCTCTAACAAACTGCCTGCGATGCGACCGATCATGAGGGGGCTCTTTTCATAGTGCTTTCTGTAATGTGTAGTGTATTTCTAAACAGTACAATGATACGGTGATTATCAAACATGCCTTCACCCCTGCGAACAACAAACGTTTAGTGAACCTTTGCGGCCCGAATGATGAGCATTTGCGCCGCTTGGAGGATGCGCTGAATGTGAACATTGCGCATCGGCATGAAGATTTTCGCGTGAATGGTGCGAAAAAGGATGCAGAGCGGGTGATTGAGCTGCTGCAAGCCGCTTATGAATTGGCCAGCAAACCGATCTCGCCTGAGGTGTGGCAACTCATGGTCTCGGGCAAAGAGCCAACGCTCGATGGCGATGGCATGCCGCTCAACACTCGCCGCACGGATTTACGTGCTCGCTCGCCGATGCAGGCGCAATACTTGGCGCAAATTGCTGCGCACGATATCAGCTTTGGCATCGGCCCTGCGGGCACAGGCAAAACGTATTTGGCTGTGGCCTGTGCGGTGGATGCGCTGGAGAGAAGCGCTGTGCAGCGCATCGT
>JAYSRZ010000187.1:0-1797 GCA_043720775.1 Variovorax sp.
GCCAAGTAATGGCCATGCCCGCTACGCGCATGGTCGGCATGCGCATGTGTGATCACAGCGCGATCCACGGGCCGCCAAGGATCGATATAAAAATCACCAGGCGGGCAATACAGTCCCTCAGATTTTTGCACGACAAGATCAACCGAGGACATCAATAGTGCCGCCCTGTAAAGTAAAGCGCCAAGCGCATCAAACCGAATGCAATTTGATCCAGAAGGCGCTGATGCCAAGGCCGATTGGCATAGTCCTGCGCACGCACTTGTTTGCCATCGCGCTCCATCGCGAGGATCAATCTGCTGTGAAGATCCCGCGCAAACGCCCCATCGCGCACCACAATATTCGCCTCTCTTGCAAGAAGCAAGCTCAAGGGATCAAGATTGGATGAACCCACTGTGGCCCAAGCTTGTCCGCTGAAGGCATCCACGACGGCCACCTTCGCATGCAAAAAGCTCGCTTCGTATTCATGAATCTCAATACCGGCTGCAAGAAGCGCCGCATACACAGGCCGCGCTGCGTGATATTGCATAAAGTATTCGTAGCGGCCTTGTAGCAATAGCTTGACCTTCACGCCGCGCCCCGCAGCCGCAAGCAAAGCTTTTCGCAGCTTGCCGCCGGGCAGAAAGTAAGCATTGGCTATTGTGATTTCTTGGCTCGCTTGTGCAATGGCCAGTAGATAAGCGGTTTCGATACGCCGGCGGTTTCGCACGTTATCTCGCAGTAGCAATGCGGCTTGTGCCAAGCTGTGGCTTGGCTCGTTTGCTGCCGACAGGCGCGATGGTTTGGGTATCTGAGCACTTGAAAACGAGATCTTCACGCGCTCTCGCATTCGCGTCAAAGAGTTTTGTCGCAGCCACAAGCTGCGTGTAGCCTCCAAAATATCGGCAACCAATGCGCCTTCAACGCGCACCGCAAAATCAAATCGCGGTTTGATTAACGCGCCATGATTGGGATCATGAAAATCATCCAAGATATTGATGCCACCGCAAAAGCCTACTGCGTGACTCGTGCCGCCATCGATCACGCAAAGCTTGCGATGCAAGCGCCGCCAGCGGCTTGGGATAAGCAGCCCTAAGCGCCCCAGCGGGTTGTAGATACGCCATTGAACGCCCGCTGCATCAAAGCGGGTGAGCCATTCTTTTGGTAAATGTTCGCTGCCTGCGCCGTCCATTAGCAAATGCACTTTAATGCCACGCTCTGCAGCTCGAATCAGGCTGGCCGCTACGTCTTGCCCGCTGGCTGTGAAATCAAAAATGTACGTCTCTAGCCTGACCTCTTGGCGAGCAGCATCCATCGCGATAGACAGCGCTGAAAAGTAGGCGCTGCTGCCGGCAAGCAGACTCAAATCATGACCTTCTTTAAAAACAGACATTTATGACAACTCGATTTCTACAACCAACGGCAAATGATCTGACATACGTGCCCAAGCTTTGCCCTGCGGCACATGCGTAGAGACAATATTTGCATGCCGCGCAAATACATGATCGAGTTGCACCAGCGGTAGGCGAGAGGGAAAAGTTGCGTGGCCACCCAATGCATGCAGCAAAGGCTTGCGCTTAGCAGCTAGTCCTAAAGCAGTTTGCGCCCATCGCACAGGTGCTATCGGTGAATTGAAATCTCCGGCCACGATCAATGCATCATGTTTTGGAATATCGCGCTCAATGTATTTCGCTAATTGCGCCAACTGCCTTTGCCTGCTCGCCGCAATCAAGCCCAGATGCACCACGATCACATGCACATCTTTGCCTGCAATAGCAAGCGTGGCATGCAGCAGGCCGCGCTGCTCAAAGCGGTGATCGC
>JAYSRZ010000188.1:0-5020 GCA_043720775.1 Variovorax sp.
CGACGATGCGGGTTTTTCTGGCGTGGTGTTTAAAGTGCAGGCCAACATGGATGCAAATCACCGCGACCGCATCGCCTTCGTGCGCGTGTGCTCAGGCAAGTTCACCAGCGGCATGAAGCTCAAAGTGCAGCGCACGGCGAAAGAGCTGCGGCCAACGTCTGTGGTGACGTTTATGTCGCAGCGCAGAGAAGCCGTAGAAGAAGCTTACGCAGGCGACATCATCGGCTTCACCACGCATGGCGGCGTGCAACTCGGCGACACGATCACCGAAGGCATGGGAAGCCAAGCCGATCTGCAATACACCGGCTTGCCGTTCTTCGCACCCGAGATGTTTCAAGCGGTGGAGTTGGCCAATCCGATGAAATCTAAGCAACTCCAGCAAGGCTTGCTGCAGCTCGGCGAAGAAGGCGCGATCCAAGTGTTTCGCCCGCATGCCGGCGGCAACATGCTGCTCGGCGCGATTGGGCAATTGCAATTTGAAGTCGTGCAGCATCGCTTGCGCGGCGAGTATGGCGTGGAATGCCGCTTGATGGGATCAAGCTACACCGGCGCGCGCTGGATCACTTGTGATGATGAAGTGGCGATGAAGGAATTCGTGAATAAGAATCAAGCGAAGCTCGCGCTCGATGGCGTCGATGCCCTCGCCTATTTGCTCACCTCGCCTTACGACTTGCGCCTCACACAAGAGCGCCACCCAAAAATCCAATTCCACGCGCTGCGCGAGCATGCGGGGCTGGAATTACAAAACGGCTAAAGCATTTTGCAATAGCGACATGCTACCGCTAACTCAGTGGCCACTTGCCGCGCGCGAGCAAATCATCGGCGTCTTCACCGACATTGACGACACGCTCACCACAGACGGCGCGATCACGCCCGATGCGCTGCAAGCTCTGCATGATTTGAAGGCCGCTGGCTATGCAGTGATTGCCATCACAGGCAGACCCGTCGGTTGGAGCGAGCCGTTTGCACGCGATTGGCCCGTAGACGCTATCGTGGCAGAAAACGGCTCTGTAGCCCTGTTTGCAGCTCAAAATTTAAGAGAAAATGGCACTTTACGCCCGCCGATACTGCGTAGAGTGCTATTAAAATCATACCAATCAGATGCAACGACAAGGCAGCGCAACTACGCACATTTGCAGCGCGTGCTTGATCGTATCGAGCAAGAAGTACAAGGCGCAGTTCGCAGTACAGACAGCGCAGGTCGAGAAACAGACATTGCGATCGACCACAGTGAGTTCACGCATCTTGCGCACGAGAAAATCACGCAAGTCGTCCACATCATGCAAAGCGAAGGCCTACAAGCCACCGTCAGTTCGATCCACATCAACGGCTGGATCGGAGCGCACAACAAACTTCAAGGCGCACATTGGATCGTGCGCGAGTTGTTTGACCGCGATCTTGCGCAAGAGATGGATCGCTGGGCGTATGTGGGCGATTCGACTAACGATCAATTGATGTTTGAAGCGTTTGACAACAGCATTGGCGTAGCGAACATCGCTCGTTTCTTGCCAGAGCTACAGGCTTTGCCTCGCTTTCTAGCGAACTTAAATCGCGGTGCTGGCTTTGCAGAAATCGCTGCACTTTTATCTAAATCGTCATTGGCGAGCGGAAACGATAAAAGAAATTTCCGTCTTTAACCCGGTGCTCTTGCAGCACATGCTCAATCAAACCAAAGCTCATCAAGCGATTGAGTAAATTCTCTGCATCATGGCGCGACATATTGCGCTTGCCTTCTAGCCAATCTACAGCCTCGCTACCCACCCAGCACTGCGCATAGTTTGCGTTTAAGTAAGTGCGATCTTGTACCGCGAGACCAGAACTTTCGATCAATGATTTAAGCAGTTCGCCCAGCGGAGTGGTCGAACTGAGCAAAGTCGCATCGATGCGATAAAAGAAATTTTCGTCTTCAAATCCGTGTTCGTGCAACACATGGTGCATCAGGCCTAAATTTAACAATGCTTGCCCGAGCAATCGAGCCACCGCAACGCTGCAACCAAAACGCTGGCGCAACCAAGCTACCGCCTCGCTGCCTTGAAAGCAGGCGCGATAGGTTTTGAGATGATGCGTTCGGTCGATGCTTTTGACGGACGCAAACATCGCGCGCGCGAGGGTTTCAGCATCCATACCGCAATTTGCACGGATCATGCCGCGCAATGTCAGCGGATCAGGGCGAACGCTGAGGTCAGCAAAGAATGCTCCTAGTTGCTGCGCACTCAGCGGGTTTGTTCGCGTCAATTTTGCGAGCATCGCTGGCAGCTCAGTAGGCGTGGCGAGCAAGGCTTGCACATCAATTTCTGCAAATAAGGCCGCAAAGCCCAATTCCTCGATCCAATCACGATCTGCCTGCCATACTGCGCCCTGCTCGTGGCGAAGCAAGATCACCCTTGCTTTCAAAGCAGCTGGTAAGCGTTTGGCCAAATCCAAAACATGTGAAAAAGATTTCGGCAAGCTGGCCAAGTCAATCAGCGCCGCAGAATTTAAATTTTCCTCCAACTTCTTAACCAATGATTGCACGGCATCCTCGGTGTCATTGATGATCTGTGGGGTTAATCCCATCGCCATCACGAGTGCGCGAGCAGATTGCAAGGCTGCGTCATGAGGAAGAGCAAGAAAGACAGAGGTGTTCATAGCGAGCCTTGAAATTGACGAACTGATCGGTAGTCGTCTGGCCGCGCGTGCTTCTTACATGGATACGCCGTAGTCGCGTTTTTCTCCAAATGAGGTGTGAGTTGAGTGCGCCAAAACAGCAGCCAACGCACACCTAGTATGTGTCCACTGATTCACCAGTTCTTTGGGCGCACATAGGTGGCTGAAGGCAAAGCGGGGCTGCCACCTCAAGTAAAGGCTTCGTTCGTTGTTTGAAAATTCAACACGGAATTCTGTGTTTCTTCTAACCCATTCAAGCCATAAAAAAAGCGACCCTCAGGCCGCCTTTTTATGCATTGCAGAAGATCATTCTTCCACAAACGTCTCTTCGCGCTTCTTCTTGACCGAAGGCAGCAACACAATCACCAGCAGCGCAGCAGCAGCGATCAACAAGCCCAGCGACAGAGGACGCGTGACGAAGACGCTCCAATCGCCGCGCGAGAGCAGCATAGCGCGGCGCAGATTCTCTTCCATCATGGGGCCTAAGATGAAGCCGAGCAGCAACGGCGCGGGCTCGCAGCCTAGCTTGATGAAGGCCATGTAGCCGATCACGCCAAAGATCGCCACCATCCAAATATCGAAGGTGTTGTTGTTGGTCGAATACACGCCAATCGCACAAAACAGCACGATGGCGGGAAAGAGCCAACGATACGGCACGGTGAGCAGCTTGATCCAAATGCCAATCAGCGGCAAATTCAGAATGATCAGCATCGCATTGCCAATCCACATCGAAGCGATCAAGCCCCAGAAGAGCTCTGGGTTGCTCGTCATCACCTGTGGGCCGGGCTGAATGTTGTGAATCGTCATCGCACCCACCATCAGCGCCATCACGGCGTTAGGCGGAATGCCGAGCGTGAGCAGCGGGATGAAGGAAGTTTGCGAGCCTGCGTTGTTGGCCGATTCAGGCGCAGCCACACCGCGAATGTTGCCCTTGCCGAACGGCAGCTCGCCGGGCTGGAGCTTGGTTTTCTTCTCAATCGTGTAGGCCGCAAAAGCTGCGAGCAGCGCGCCGCCGCCGGGCAAGATACCAAGGGCTGAGCCGAGCGCCGTGCCGCGCAAAATCGCGGGCACCATGCGCATGAAATCTTGCGCAGTGGGCATCAGGCCGGTCACCTTTGCGGTAAACACTTCGCGCTCATCTTCGCTTTTGCCCAAATTACTGATGATCTCGCCGTAGCCAAACACGCCCATGGCAATCACGATGAAGCCGATGCCATCCGTCAGTTCAGGAATATCCAAGCTGTAGCGTGCCACGCCGGAATTCACATCCGTGCCGACCAGCCCGAGCAAGAGCCCCAAGATAATCATGCTGAGCGCTTTGAGCAGCGAGCCCGAAGCCAGCACCACAGCGCCGATCAAGCCCAGCACCATCAGCGAGAAATACTCTGCGGGGCCAAACTTGAAAGCCACTTCCGTGAGCGGCGCAGCGAATGCGGCCAAGATCAAAGTGCCCACACAACCGGCAAAAAACGAGCCAATACCAGCGGCTGCAAGCGCCGGGCCTGCTCGGCCTTGCCTGGCCATTTGGTAGCCGTCGAGCACGGTCACCACTGAAGAGGATTCACCGGGTAAGTTCACAAGAATAGCCGTGGTCGAACCGCCGTATTGCGCACCGTAGTAAATGCCGGCCAGCATGATGAGCGCAGCCACGGGGGGCAGTGCATAGGTTGCAGGCAGCAGCATCGCAATCGTGGCCACCGGGCCAATGCCGGGGAGCACGCCGATCAGCGTGCCCAGCAAGCAGCCGATGAAGCAGTAGGCTAGGTTTTGCAGCGTGAAAGCCACGCCGAATCCTAAAGAGAGGTTATTGATCAAATCGCTCATGTGTTTTTCCTTATCTTTCTTGTTAGGCGATGAACGAAGGCCACACGGGGAACTGTAGTTTGAGCAACACAATGAACGCGAGGTAGCTCAAAATAGCGAGGAAAGTTGCAAGTAAAAAGACTTCTTTGATTTTGTATTGCTCTGCGGCTAGGCTGGCAATGAAGGTGAGCGCGTAGATGCCAACGATCATGCCAAGCGCAGGAAATTTGATAGACGGCAGGCCACCGATGCACAGGCCGAATACAAGATTCGCGCCTATGATGCAAATCAGTGGTTTCCAAGCAAAGCTGCCAATCTTGTCACCATCGGCCGTGGCCACGGTCAGCGACTTGAACAAAATCACCGAGCCCAACACGGCGAGCACGACGCCGAGCAAGCGTGGAAAGTAGCCTGGCCCCATGCGCGCGCCCTCGCCCATCGAGTAGCTGTAAGCGCCAATTGCAAAGGCCGCACCGACGATGATGAACATGAGCCCGGAAAAGAAGTCTTTTTGACTTTTGATATTCACTGATTTCTCCTGTGAGTTTTTTGCTTGCCTGATTGTGTGGGC
>JAYSRZ010000189.1:0-1793 GCA_043720775.1 Variovorax sp.
AAAGTGTCGCAAGCCATCATCGCGCAAGCACGTGAGGTGTGGGTTGCAGCAGACCATAGCAAATTCAATCGCCCAGCGATGGTCGAGGTGGCGCACGTATCAGCGATTGATCGTTTGTTTACGGATATCGACCCGCCAGAGCCGTTTGGTCGAATATTGTCAGATGCTCAAGTGCAATGTGAGGTGACAAAGTCATCCTAACTTGTTATCACATGGTTGCGACTGCTCGCTACACTTAGGATATGGACACTCTCTCGCTCACAGAAAAAATCTGCCTTATTGGTGGCGGCAACATGGCCGGCGCCATGATTGGCGGGCTGATGCGGCAAGGCATGGCGGCTGAGCAGTTTATCGTCGTTGAGCCGTTTGCACCGCAGCGCGAGAAGCTACTCTCTGATTTCGGCATTGCCGCATTAGAGCAGCCTACTCATGCGCTGGCTGCTGCGCATCAAGTCGTATGGGCCGTGAAACCGCAAAGCTTTCGCGAAGCGGCTGCGCAAGTGGCTCCCCACACGACGCAAGCGCTGCATTTAAGCGTCATGGCCGGCATCACGTCAAGCAGCATGGCTCAGCTGCTTGGCTGCGAGCGCATCGTGCGCGCCATGCCCAACACGCCGGCACTGATCGGCAAAGGCATCGCCGGCTTGTATGCCCGCCCTGCGGTGAGCGAGGCAGACAAGCTGAGCGTTGAAGCGCTGATGGCCACAACGGGCGAGCATCTTTGGGTGAGCGATGAAAGCCATTTAGATGCCGTGACAGCGCTTTCTGGCTCAGGCCCCGCTTACGTGTTTTTCTTCATCGAAGCCATGATGCGCGCTGGGCAGAGCATGGGTTTGTCCGATGGTCAAGCGCGACACTTAGCGCAAAGTACTTTTGCTGGCGCAGCCGAATTAGCGCGGCAGTCGCCAGACAGCCCCGAAGTCTTGCGCCAGCGCGTCACCTCCAAAGGCGGTACAACCTATGCCGCCATCACCTCTATGCAAGACAGCTTGGTCGGCCAACATTTCGAGCAAGCTTTGCATGCTGCAGGCCAACGCGCCAGCGAGTTAGGGCGCGAATTCGGATAAGCTTGTTCACTATTAATTTAGTAGCGCTTCACGCAGACTCTACGCCGGCTACCGTTCACTTTTACTTAAAACTTCCATAAAAAAACCGAGCACAGGGCTCGGTTTTTTTGCATTCAGCCTAGGCTAAAGCAAGGATACCCTGAATAGGGCTTCAACGCGAAGACTTGTTCAGTGTGTCCTTAAATTACTGCAACTTGATTTCCACGTCCACGCCAGCGGGAAGGTCGAGTTTCATCAATGCATCCACAGTTTTATCTGTGGGATCAACGATGTCCATCAAACGCTGGTGCGTGCGGATTTCAAACTGGTCGCGGCTCGTCTTGTTGACGTGGGGCGAACGCAGAATGTCAAAACGCTTCATGCGGGTTGGCAAAGGCACAGGGCCTTTGACAATCGCGCCAGTGCGCTTGGCAGTTTCAACGATCTCAGCGGCCGATTGGTCGATGAGTTTGTAGTCAAACGCCTTCAGGCGGATACGGATTTTTTGCTTAGCAGCCATGGTGTTGTTCCTTGTTTACTTCACAATCTTCGCCACCACGCCAGAGCCGACCGTACGGCCACCCTCGCGAATAGCAAAGCGCAGGCCTTCTTCCATCGCAATCGGGTTGATCAGCTTGACGCTGATCGACACGTTGTCGCCTGGCATGACCATTTCTTTATCGGCTGGCAACTCAATCGCGCCCGTCACGTCCGTCGTGCGGAAGTAGAACTGGGGGCGATAGTTGT
>JAYSRZ010000190.1:0-1786 GCA_043720775.1 Variovorax sp.
GCAGCGCGACACGATCCACTTTGAGGAATAAAGGAAATGGCGAGCACTTCCCTCGGTCGGCTTTACGTCGATCTTCTGATGAAGACCGGCAGCTTCGAGACGGACGCCGGTCGGGCTGCGAAGATCGCGGAGAAGCGCGCACGCGACATCGATCGCGCATTCTCGGATGTCGGAAAAAATGTAGCCTCCAGCCTTAAAAAGATCAGCGTACAGCTTGCCGGAGTATTCGCAGGCTTCGCGTTTGGTGGAAAGCTTCTCGGAGTTCAGCGTGAATTCGATGTGCTGAACTCACAGCTGATAACTGCAACTGGCAGCACTGATGCCGCTGCAAAAGCATTCGCGAATATGCAGAAATTCGCGGCTAAAACTCCATTTGAGCTATCGCAATCCGTCGAAGCATTTGTAAAGCTCAAAAATCTTGGTCTTGACCCAACAGAGCGCGCCCTGACGGCATACGGCAACACGGCCGCAGCAACAGGCAAGGACTTGACCGCCGTCATTGAAGCGGTTGCAGATGCTACGACCGGGGAATTTACACGGCTGAAAGAGCAGTTCAGTATCGTTTCAAAGCAAAGCGGAGACCAAGTAGCCCTTACATTCAGGGGCGTGACAACAACGATAGGAAAGTCCGCAGAGGAGATTCAAAAATATCTAATAGGCATCGGGGAATCTGATTTTGCAGGCGCCATGGAGCGCCGGATGGACACGCTGGACGGAAGAATTTCCAATCTCGGAGATTCTTTCAATATGCTTTTTTTGACAATCAGCCAAAGCGGAATGGGCGACACATTCGCAGATGCTGTTGACTCTGCTGCGGAGGCGATATCACAGCTAACAACGGAAATTAAAGCCGGCGAATACGATGATTTTTTTCAGACGATTGAAGAGATAACCGGCGAGCTTGGGGATTTGTCCTCTGCACTTGTCGGCGCAACTGGAGAAACTAGCGCCCTATCGATCGTTTTTTCTGCGGTGACAGGGACGGCAACGGCTGTCGTCGATATCTTGAGGGCTTTGGGTACGACGATAGGCGGAATGATTGCGGGTGCGGATGGTCTTTACGAGTCGATGAAAGGCATAACGACTCTTGATTTTAGCCGCATGCGCCAGGGGTTAAGCCTTGCGACTATTGGAGCGGACGCTGCATACAATGCATTTTTCAAGGGCGAGGACAACAGCGGAAAAAGCCTCACAAGGCTGGGTCAAACGAACCCATTCGCGAATGTGCAATCCAGTGTCGCAAGCACATACGATCTGCCGCCACGCGCCAGGGGAAAGGGCGCTCGATCCAGCGGCAGCGGCAAGGCAGGCAAGCCAGCGCTCACGGAAGAGCAGAAGCGCGCACAAGAATTGCACCGAGCCTATGAATCACTGCAGGCGCAACAAGTCGAAAGAATCGCGACGATGCAAGAAGAGGCGCGCACCGGCGAAAAGGTCGGCGAGGCGTGGCAGCTTGCATACGATATACAAAATGGCGGGCTGAAAGGATTGCTCCCGAAGAAGGCCGAGGAGCTGATCGCCAATGCGCAAAGGCTTGATCAAATCCGCGAAGAATCCGAGCTGAAAAAAAGTCTTGACGAGATCACAAAGCAGCAGGACGAAAAGTATCAGGACACGATCAAAAGCCTGCAGGAAGAAATGGAGGCAATGGGCATGTCGAACGAGCAGCTTCGCATCCGCAACGAGCTACAGCGTGCGGGCGTTGAACTTGACTCTGCACGCGGCCAGTCAATCGCAGGCATGGTCAAAAGCATTGAAGCACAGGCTGCTTCGATTGAAGGTCTCG
>JAYSRZ010000191.1:0-1776 GCA_043720775.1 Variovorax sp.
TTGGGTGCCAAGCCCTTTGCAGACAAGCCCGGCCCATCGAACGGCTTAGGCCTGCATGCAGCCACGGATGGCAGCCTAGCCGATGTCTGGCATTGGAAGAGCGTGCGCTCAGGCGCACTCAATCAATTTGACGACAATTACTTTGGCGCTTTGATGGAAGCTAAGCCGAGCGGCCGTTACACCGGTGGCTACGGGCAAGATCCTAAAACGGGTGGTGGTTTTGATCAGATTTTTGAAAAAATCAAAGACAGCCCTCATGTCAAGCTCAAATTTCTGCCTAAAAATTTAGCCGCCCAGCAAGCGCTCATGGGGCCATTCAATCCAGATCCTAACGTGAGCGATATGGGCCAATTTTCGATGGCGCGAGCTGACGTGCAGCCCTACAGCGCCGAAGCTGATGCCGCTATTCCGGTGGGTACGGTGATCCCCTCGATCGTTTACGACACGCCGTTTGCTGGCGACCGAGGCGATGTGAGCGCACATGCGCAATGGAAAGATGGCTGGTGGACGCTAGAGGCATCGCGTGTGTTGGATACAAAGTCAAAATTCGATCAGCCCATTGCCACAGGTAACTATATGTGGGTTTCGGTGTTTGACCACAATCAAGTGCGCCACACGCGCCATGCTATTCCGATGAAAATCAAATTGCAGTAATCAGATATGGCACTCATTCACCTCGCGCAATGGCCTGCGCCGATTGAAGCGCGCAAACTCCGCATCCTAGAAGCTGCACTCGATGCTGGCGTGCCGTATCCGCATGGCTGCGGCACAGGCGAATGCGGCAGCTGCAAAACGCAGCTGCTCAGCGGTGAAGTGAAGATGGATGCCTACAGCCCCGATGCTTTGAGCGACGAGGAGCGGGATCAAAACATCATTCTGGCGTGTCGCGCACGCGTGGTGAGCGACATTCAAGTGCGTTGGTTATCGGTTGCGCCTGCCTCTTTGCCGATGGTGAAAATTCAAACCAAGGTGGATTATGTTGGGCAGGCTGCGCATGATGTGATTGTGTTGCGGCTGTCGCCGCCTGAAGGGCAAAAACTTGCCTTTCACGCCGGGCAGTTTGCCAAGCTGCGGTTTGAAAAGTTGCCAGTGCGAAGCTATTCCATGGCCAGCCAACCGAGCGATGCAGATTTAGAATTTCATGTGCGTGTGGTGCCCGGAGGTGTGGTGAGCGAGCATGTGGCCTCGCAATTGAAACGCGGGGATACCGTGGAAGTGCGCGGGCCGTTTGGTGATGCATATTGGGATGAGCCAGAAGCGGCTCGTCAAGGCCCACTGCTGCTGCTGGCAGGCGGCACGGGCATGGCGCCGATCATTTCTGTGTTGGATGCTGCTCTGCAATCGGGCATGCCCGCCGAGCAAATTCATGTGTATCACGGTGTGCGAGCATTGCGCGATTTGTATGCCAACGACCACATGGCAAGACGCGTTCAAGAGCGCGGCATCCGATACACGCCCGTGTTCTCTGAGCAGCAAGTTGACAATTCTCGGCAGGGTTTGGTGCATGAAGCCGTGGGCAAAGATTTTTCCAGCTTGCACAATGCACGCATTTACGCAGCCGGCCCGCCGCCGATGGTGGACGCTGTTGTGAGCCTAGCCACGATGCGTGGCGCGCCTAGCAACCAAGTCCGCGCTGATGCTTTTTACGCAGCTGAGCCAGAGAAAAAAGGCATGTGGGAGCGCGTTACCGGGTGGGGCGGTTTGACGGGCTGGGGTGCGCCTTAGACATGTCGCTTTTTAAGCATTTTGGGCAGATGGGCGTCGTCTTTACTGCGT
>JAYSRZ010000192.1:0-4952 GCA_043720775.1 Variovorax sp.
GCAGCTCATGGCGGGAAAGTTTTTGCCCATCACTTCGCGGTAAGCGCCGCCCAGCTCTTTGAGGCGGGCATTGTATTCATCGCAATCGGTGATGTACCAAGTCATGCGCGTCATGTGCTCGGGCGCAGCGCCCGCACTCTGCAAAATCTCCAGCACGTTTTGCAAAGCTTGCTTGGTTTGCGCAATGAAATCATCGCTCTCAAATTGCTGCTGCGCATTCCAGCCGATTTGCCCGCCGGTGAAGATGAGTTGGCTGTTTGCTGTGAGCGTCACGGCGATGCCATTGGCATAGCCTTTGGCTTGAGCCCAATCGGGGGGTTGGAGGAGTTGATGCATTTTGGGCTTTCTTAATTGGAAAAATACAAACTTCCGGACGCGAAAGGCGCGAAGGTTACGCGAAAGACGCGAAAAAGAAATTCAAAAATAAGAAACAAATGTGTGACGGCGTTGGTCTTGTGTGTTGATCAAAAACTAGAAATGTCTTTTTTGGCATTTTGTTTCGCGTAACTTGTCCGTTCTTTCGCGTCCGGCTGTTTCTGTATTCAGGGCGTACGTAATTTAAACCGCTGCAACTTACCCGTCTCAGTGCGTGGAAGGGAGGTTCGGAATTCGATTTGTCTGGGATATTTGTACGGCGCGAGATGGGTTTTGACGTGATCTTGCAGCGTCTTGACCATCGACTCATCGCCCACATGCCCGCCCTTCAACACGATCACGGCTTTGACGATCATGCCGCGTTCCTCATCAGGATTGCCGATCACGCCGCATTCGGCGACTGCGGGGTGTTTGAGCAAGCAGTCTTCTACCTCGGGGCCGCCGATGTTGTAGCCGGCTGAGATGATCATGTCGTCTGCTCGGGCTTGGAAGAAAAAGTAGCCTTCATCGTCCTGCATGAAAGCATCGCCGGGATAATTCCAGCCGTTTTTCACGTAGTTTTTCTGGCGCTCATCGGCGAAGTATTTGCAACCCGTGGGGCCAACGACTGCGAGCTTGCCCACTTGGCCGCGTGGCAGCTCCTTGCCTTCATCGTCGACCACCTTGGCTGTGTAGCCGGGCACAACCTTTCCAATCGCGCCGCGCTTGATCTCTGAGCCGGCGCTGGAGATGAAGATATGAAACATCTCGGTCGCGCCAATGCCGTCGAGCATCTCGAGGCCGCTGGCTTCTTTCCACTGCACGCGCGTGGCATCCGGCAAGCCTTCGCCGGCGCTTACGCTGATGCGTAAACTCTTTGCGCCCTTCGCTTTTGCGAATGCGGCCATCTGCCGGTAAAACGTCGGCGCGGTGTAGCTGATCGTTGCGCCAACCGAGTTGATCACATCGACCATGATCTCGGGCGTGTAGGCTTTGTCGTGAAAATAAGTGCTCGCGCCTGCCCACATCGGGAACAGCAGCAAGCCACCCAAGCCGAAGGTGAATGCGAGTGGCGGCGAGCCGATGATGATGTCGGATGATTTCGCCTGCAACACATGGCGCGGCCAGCATTCGCAAGCCGCTATCAAATCGCGATGCAGATGCACGGCGGCTTTAGGCAAACCGGTCGTGCCGCTCGTAAAAGCCATCATGGCTACATCGGTGGCGAGTGTGGGGCAAGCGGTGAATTGGCCACTCTTGACTGTGCAAAGTTGCCCTAAATCTTGATCACCTTCAGAGTTAAAGCTGATCACGCGCTGCATGGGCGATGGCGCTTGTTGCTGGGCAGCTTGCAATTCAGCGAGCCATGCGCCGTCACATAAAACCAGTGCAGGTTGCGCTTTCGTGATGATTTCAGACAGCTCTTTCGCACGCAGCAGCGGCATCGTGGCCACCGCGATCAACCCGGCTTTGACCACCGCAAGAAAGCACAGCGCCATGCCGATTGAATTGGGCCCGCGAAGCAGCACACGATTGCCGGGAATGAGTTTGCAGTCTTCGATCAAATGGGCCGCTATTGCGTTGACCACGCCTTGCGCCTCTTGGTAAGTGAAATTGCGCTGTACCGAGCGCAGCATCACGTTCTGAGCAAAGCCTTTCTTGCTCACTGCGTGATCAAGCAGATGCTCTACAGCATTGAGTTGCGCGGGAAACTGCAACTCGGGGCGATCAAAGCGATATTCCGGCCATGCATCAGCCGGCGGCAATTGATCGCGGACGAAGGAGTCAAGTTGTGCAGTCTTCACAGCAGTCACCTCTTGTGGAACTATTCAAATCACGCCGGTCAGCACAGACTTGCCGAGGATGAGTTGCTGCACTTCGGTGGCGCCTTCATAAATGCGCAACGAGCGAATATCGCGATACAGTGCCTCAATATGCGTACCCACTTTCACTCCCATGCCGCCATGCATCTGCAGCGCCATGTCGATCACCTTGTTGGCGTTTTCTGTGGCCACCATTTTTGCCATGGCAGCGGCTGCGGTGTAGTCTTCTCGGCTCGCTTCGCCTGCTGGCAACGCGACATCGCGCATCCAAGCAGCGCGGTAAGTGAGCAAAGCGCCTGCGTCAATGAGGGCCGCCATCTCGCCGAGTTTGGCCTGCGTGATCTGCTGGTCGGCCAGCGTTTTGCCAAACATCTTGCGGCCTTGCGCATACGAGCACGCTTCATGCAATGCGCGGCGAGCAAAGCCCAAAGCTGCTGCGGCAACGGATGGGCGGAAGATATCCAGCGTGGCCATTGCAATCTTGAAGCCGCCATTTTCTTCGCCGAGCATTTGATTGCTTGGCACTTTGCATTTGTCAAACTTCAGCACAGCCAGCGGATGCGGCGCCATCACTTTAATGTGTTCACTGTCATCTAAGCCCGCTGTGGCTGCATCGACCACAAACGCGCTGATTCCGCGCGAGCCCATCTGCATGTCTGTCTTGGCAAAAACGCAATAAAAATCCGCGATGCCGCCATTGCTGATCCATGTCTTTTTTCCTGTAATTTCATAGAGAAAATGGCCATTCGTCGGCATAGAATATGCGTGAAGCGCTACTGTATTCATAGCACCCACATCGCTACCCGCATCAGGTTCCGACAATGCAAAAGCTGCAATCTTCTCGCCACGCGCGACTTGTGGAAGATAATTTTTCTGCAACTCAGGCGAGCCCGCCAGCGAGATCGCACCCGTGCCCAAGCCCTGCATCGCAAATGCAAAATCGCCCAAAGCGGAATGAAAAGCGAGGTTCTCCCGCAGGATCACCAGCGAGCGGGAATCAATCTTCTCAAACGCGCCGCCATGCGCCGCTGGCACACAGTATTTCAGCCACTGATTCGCACCAAGTAGCTTCACCCAAGCCTTGCAAGCCGCACGATCATCCGATTCATCAACTGCTTGCTTAGGCAGCCAATCGGCCAAGCAATTGCCAATCTCGCGATGCTGAGCATCAAAAAATGGCAAGCTCAAATGCTTGGTGGATGCGCGTGGGCTCATACGGCGCCCCTAAAATTAATTAGGTTCTGACCCCAATTAATTTTTTGCAATTTCTTTTTCGCGTCTTTCGCGTAACTTTCGCGTCTTTCGCGTACGTTCCCGTATTCGTATTTCTGCATTTTCAATCTCCGGCAAACACAGGTTTCTGTTTCGCCACAAAAGCCTCATATACCCGCTTGAAATCCCCAGTCTGCATACAAATCGCCTGCGCCTGAGCTTCGGCCTCAATCGCCTGATCAATCGTCATCGCCCATTCTTGATGCAGCATCGTCTTCGTCATGCCGTGAGCAAACGTCGGGCCTTCGGCAAGCGATGCGGCAAGTTTCAAAGCAGCGGCATGCAAATCCACGCTCTCATGCAGTTCGTTGAAGAAGCCCCAGTTCAAACCTTCTTGTGCCGTCATCGCGCGGCCAGTGAATAGCAGCTCTGAAGCACGGCCTTGGCCGATCATGCGCGGCAGCAAAGCGCATGCGCCCATGTCTGCGCCAGCCAAGCCCACGCGCGTGAAAAGAAAAGCCGTCTTGGCTTGAGGTGTGCCCAATCGCATGTCAGCAGCCAGCGCAATCATCGCGCCCGCTCCCGCGCAGATGCCATCAATCGCCGCGATCACGGGCTGCGGGCAGGCCTTAATCGCTTTGACCAAATCACCTGTCATTCGGGTGAATTCCAGCATCTCCGGCATGCTCATTTTCGTGAGCGGCCCAATGATTTCATGCACATCGCCGCCGCTGCAAAAGTTGCCTCCACTTCCTGTGAAGACGACGGCTTTCACGTCAGTTGCATAGACCAAATGACGAAACAAATCGCGTAGCTCGCCATACGAATCAAAGGTCAGCGGGTTCTTTTTGGCTGGGCGATTAAGCGTAATCGTGGCAACGCCTGCGTCAAAGGCATACGAGAAATGCTGAGCGGCATAACTTGCTTGCGGCGCGAATTGCGCGCGCATCGGATTGTTGGCAGAGATGTAGTGCTTCATATTTTCTATGCAGGTTGATCCGTCATCAAATTCATCGCAATCGCACTGTCTTTCACACTGCCCAGCAGTTTGTGCAATTGCACCATGTCTTTCTTGCCCAGGCCATCAAAAGCTTGGGTGATCCATTGTTCGTGTTCAGAAGCCATATGGGCAAAGCTCTCGCGCCCTGCTGAAGTAAGCCGCACAAGGTAGGCGCGGCGATCTCCTTCTACATTCATGCGCTCGACCAGGCCTTCTTGCACGAGCTGATCGGTGATGCCGGTGATGTTGCCGCCCGTGACCATCAAGCGGCGCGAGAGCTCATTCATCTTGAGGCCTTGCGGGGCTCGTTCGAGCTGCGCCATCAAATCAAAGCGCGGCAGCGTGGTATCGAATTTTTCTCTGAGTGCAACGCGGATGTTGCGCTCGATCATCTGCGTACACGTGAGCATGCGCAGCCACAGGCGAAGCTCATCGGCATGATCAGTATGGAGACGGGCTTCTAAATCCATGGTCTTTGTTCTTTGAGAAACTAGGTAACGCGAAAAGCGCAGAAAGTTCGCGAAAAACGCAAAAAAAGAAAAGAGTTAGAAAATTTCATGGTT
>JAYSRZ010000193.1:0-4949 GCA_043720775.1 Variovorax sp.
GGCGCGCCCGTAGAGCTGCTGCGCATCTTGCCCGGCGATTTGCCAGACGACATCAAGAAACGCAAAAAGGCCAAGCCGGATCTGGAATGCCTTTGCGCCCTGCCCGCCATGCCGGGTTACCCGCAAGGCACATTGCTGGCATTGGGCTCAGGCTCGAAAGAGCAGCGGCACACAGGTTTGCTCATGCCCTTGAATGCGCAGGGCTTGCTCTCTAGAAACGTGGAAGGCACTTCCAAACGATTGGATTTGACAGCGCTCTACGCGCCGCTGCATAAAGCCTTTGACGATCTCAATATCGAGGGTTGCTTCTTGCAAGGCGAGCACGTGATATTGCTACAGCGCGGCAACAAAGGGGCAAGTGGCAGCGCTTGCATTCGTTTTGATTCAGCTCAGTTTCAGGCTTGGCTGCTGGGCAAGCAAGAGCGTGCGCCCGAGCCAGAGCACATTTTCAAAATTGATTTGGGCCAGGTGCAGGGCATCCCCCTCACGCCGACCGATGGGCTCGCGCTGCCCGATGGCCGCTGGCTGCTCAGTGCTGTCGCTGAAAACACCGATGACAGTTTTCTGGATGGCACATGCGCGGGCAGCGCTTTGGCCTTGCTCAACTCAAAAGGCGAACTACAAACGCTGCGTCTGCTGCAAGGCGCGCCTAAAGTCGAAGGCATCGCTCTATCCGATCAAGGCGAGCAAGACGATCAGCTTCGCGTGTTGATGGTGACTGATGCGGACGATCCAAGCCAAGCCTCGCAATTGCTAAGCATCGATGCGTTTTGGCTTTGAACTCGCATCTTGATATGTGGCTACAGCATCAGCAAATAGTTCAAGGCAACTTCTTCAAAAACTGATCGATCGCCTGCGCTGCCGCAGCGCTTTTGCCACGCCACTGCTCATCAGCGCCCGCAACCATCACTTGCTGCGAGCCACTGGCGGCGAGTTTGAGTAAGCCCGCTCTGCGCCATGCAGACGACACAGTGACTTTGATGTCGTTTTCACCATAAAGATCAAGAATTGGGAAGGGATAGTTGCGCGTCGCGAAGCTGTAGCCACCCGTAAGGCTGATGCACACCCAGGCTTTGTAGGGAGTGCTCGCATGAGATTGATCGAAATGCACATTGGCCATCCATGAGCCCATGGTGTGGCTGACCAGCACGGTTTTTGCATAGCCTCGCGCAGAGAGAAATTGCGCTGCGGCATTCAGTCGCGCACCCGCTTCGGGGAAGAGCTTGGGAAAATAATCGTCAATCGCCGCTTCTTTCGATCCAATTGGCATTTGAATGGCCAGCGTGGTGTAGCCCATCTCATGCAAAGCTTTGCGCAGCTCTCCTGTGACGCCATCGTCAGGATGCGTGCCAACGCCATGCGCAAGGACAATGGCGGGGCGCTGCAAATTGGCCTTGGTTTGCGCCGTTTCAGACAGAATTGCGAAGAAGGGGCGATAAGCAGATTGGCCGGCATGCGCAATTTGCACCGCATCGCCGATCACGAGCTGCGCTTGCACTTCTTGTGCGAAGCGATCTTCACGCGCATAGTCGCTTGCCCAAGCGGTGCTTACCGCCGTCGCAGCCGTGAGCAGAAGAGCCAGGGCGCGCATCATGGTTTATTTCAAGAGGATTTTTAAATCTTCCGCCAAGGCCTGCGCTCCCATGCCGTAGCGTGTGTATAGGCGCAGCTTGCCTTGCGGGTCATAGACGAAGCTGGCAGCGGAGTGATCAATCGTGTAGCTCGTGGGCGTTTTGCCATCGACTTTTTTGTAGTAAATTTTGAAGTATTTAGCGAGAGCTGTCGTTTGCTCTGGCGTGCCTCGCAGGGCTGTGAAGCTCGGATCAAAACTTTCCATATAGGCTTTGAGCACTTGCGGTGTGTCGCGCTCAGGATCAACGGTGACGAAAACGGCGGTGACTTTTTCGCCGTCTTTGCCGAGGGATTTTTTCACCGCAGCGATCTCAGCCATCGTTGTGGGGCACACGTCGGGGCATTGCGCAAATCCGAAGAAAAGCACCACGGCTTTGCCTTTGAAATCGGCGAGCGTTTTGGTCTGCCCATTCACATCGGGCAAGGAGAAATCTTTGGCGTATTCCGCACCCGTAATGTCTACGCTTCTGAATTCGGGCTTCTTCTCGCCGCATGCGCTAAGCAAGCCAAGGCAGACACAAAAAATAATGCCGAATAAGTGTTTATAGCCCGTAGATACTGCGTTAGGCGCTATTGATTTCATAGTATTCAGAGAATATAGTGATCCACCAGCAGAGCCGCAAACAACACGCTCAGGTGAATCAAAGAAAACCGAAACGTCTTGCGAGCGAGTTCATCGCTGTAGTTTTGAAACAGCTTCCAGCCATACCAGCAAAAGCCAATGCTCAAGATCACGGCAACCGCCAAATAAATCCAACTGCTCATGCCATAGGCAAAGGGCATGAGGCAGGCGGCAAAGAGCACAAAGGTGTAGAGCAAGATTTGCAGGCGCGTGTATTCGTTGCCATGCGTGACGGGCAGCATCGGCAGGCCGCTTTTGCGATAGTCTTCCACACGGTAGAGCGCGAGCGCCCAGAAATGCGGCGGTGTCCATAAGAAAATAATGAGAAAAAGTATGAACGCCTCAGCACCCACATCGCCCGTCATCGCCGCCCAGCCAAGCACAGGAGGCATCGCGCCTGATGCGCCGCCAATCACGATGTTTTGCGGGGTGAGCGGCTTCAAGATCACGGTGTAGATCACGGCATAGCCCACGAAGGTTGCGAGCGTGAGCCACATGGTGAGCGGGTTGACGTAAAAATAAAGCACCAAGCAGCCTGCTGCGCAAAGCACGGCAGAAAACAAGCCCGTTTGCCAATCTTGCAGCTCGCCTTGCGCAGTAGGCCGCCAAGCGGTGCGACGCATCTTCGCGTCAATGCCTTTTTCGACGATGCAATTGAACGCCGCTGCCGCGCCCGAGACGAGCCAGATGCCGAAGCAGGCAATCAGCATGAGCTTGATCTCTTGCATATTTGGCAGGCCGGGCACAGCGAGCACCATACCGATCAATGCGCAAAACACAATCAAC
Organism: Variovorax sp.; assembly: GCA_043720775.1. Classification (GTDB taxonomy): domain Bacteria; phylum Pseudomonadota; class Gammaproteobacteria; order Burkholderiales; family Burkholderiaceae_C; genus JANMDU01. The sequence goes on from JAYSRZ010000193.1 coordinate 3,041, forward strand.
TGGATCACGCGCGGCTTCATCAGCGCGTAAAACTGGCGCGGTTTGCTGCTCGTGGGTAAGGCTGCTGAATTCATAGATCAGCCTTGATTAGACCAGCTTCAAGTGCGATGGCTTGTTTTGCGAAGAATTTTGATTTACGCGCTCACTCACACGCATCCGCATGAGCGCAGCCATGCACACGAGCACCAAGCCTGCCGCGCCTCCCGTGTGAGACACGGCTGCCGCCAAAGGCCAACCGAGCACGACGTTAGACAGGCCTGTAACGAGCTGCCACGCCAGCAGTCCAGCAATCCAAGCCGCACTGCTCTTCTGGCCTTGTTTGAAGAGTAGCCAAGCCGCGTAGACGAGCACGCCAAACACGACGAAGGCAAACATGCGATGCACCACATGAATCGCTGTGAGCGCAGGAAATGCAATGCTTGTGCCCTGCCCCGTTTGCCCGAGCTCGCGCCAAACCTCAAACCCCTGCTTCATGTCCATCGGCGGAACCCATACCCCTTGGCACTTTGGAAACTCTGTGCAGGCCAGCACCGCGTAATTCGTGCTGACCCAGCCGCCCAGAGCAATTTGCCAAAACAGCAGCACAAAGCCACCGATTAAAACCATGCGAGTGCTTTGAGACACTGCAAAATCCCTTGCGCCCTGCTCGTATTTCACCGCTTGAATTTGCAGCAAACTCAGCAAGATCATGGCGCCCAATAAATGCATTGTCACAATCGCAGGAAAGAGCTTCATCGTCACCGTGAGCGCACCAAATGCGCCTTGGATGCAAACCCACACCAGCGTGGCTATCGGCCACCAAGGGCGCACGGCGATTTGCTTTCTTGATACCCATGACGCAATCGCCAACACCAAGATCAATGCACCGACGCCACTGGCCGCGTAGCGATGAATCATCTCGATCCACGCCTTCTGATGCGTCACAGGGCCGGTAGGCATCGCAGCTTGCTCCGCGCTGATCTGTGCCTTCGCGCCCACGGGCGTGGCTTGGCCATAGCAGCCCGGCCAATCCGGGCAGCCAAGGCCAGAATCGGTGAGCCGCGTGAACGCACCAAAAAGTGTGAGATCGAAGGTGAAAAACACAGTGAGAAGGGTGAGCGTGCGCAAGCGCTTGGCCATGCTCGCATTTCTATTGCGCATCCACACCCACGCCAGCGGCCCGAGAGCGATTAAAGCCCCGAGTAGCAAGAGCCTTACAATGGGCGCGAAATCGTACAGTGCGACTTCGCCGTTCATGGCTTAGCTGCCTTGCTTGCATTCGGATCCGGGTTGCCTTGCTGCGCCGGGACTGGATTTCCTTGCTGCGCTGCGGGTGGATTACCTTGCTGCGCTGCGAGCGGCAACACACCCCCTATCGCGCCGCCTACACGCCCCGCTTTATCCCAGCTGCCCGAGGCACGCAGTAAGTTATGAATATCGCGCTTGGCTTTGACCGCATCCATATCGGAGGGCCAGCGCAGCATGAGATTGCCGTAAGGATCAATGACGTAGATGTGATCTTCCATCTTCAAGCCGGGCGCTGCTGGCAGCCATGCAGCCAGCGTGGCCGCATCGACGCGCAGCGCCTGCGCATCATTGAGCGGCGCATGCACTTGGGGCATGAGCTTGGCATCCACAAGCGCAGCATCCGACACAAGCCAAATGCGCTCAATGCGATCTTTATCGCGCCCCATCACTTCGCGCAATTGGCGCGTCAGGTAAATGCGTTTTTGGCAAGCTTCATCACAAGCGCCGCCCGCCACGCTCACGATCAACCACTGGCCTTGCAGCGCTGGCAAGGAATAGGCTGTGCCATCAAGTAAGCGCGCTTGCACGGCAGGCAAGGCGCGTGCGGGCTGGATCAGTTCGCCATAATTTTTGCGGCCTTCAGGGCGTACCACGTAGAACATCAAATACGAAGCGATCACCG
>JAYSRZ010000194.1:0-1768 GCA_043720775.1 Variovorax sp.
GGCAACTCGCTGGGCGTAATTCTGCCCAAAGAAATACTTGCTCGCTTGAAAGTGGAAAAAGGCGACCAGATTTTTATGACGGAAGCGCCAGATGGTTATCGCGTCACGCCGTATCGCGCCAGCGCCGAAGCGCAATTGCAAGCGGGCAAGCAATTCATGCACGACTACCGTGAGACCTTTCGCGAGTTGGCTAAATGACAGGATCGGTTAACGATCCCCAATTTTGGAATTGGGTAGATCGAGAAGTTTTGCTGCTTCTACACGATGAGAGCCTCGCAGAGCACGGCGGCGGTATCGGCATACGCGATATGGGTTTGCTTGAATCCGCACTCATGCGTCCTGAGAATTTGGCGTTGTACGGCAAGCCAGATTATGCGGAACTCGCCGCCTCGCATGGCTATGGCTTGGCCAAGAATCATCCATTTATTGATGGCAACAAACGCGCGGCCTTCCTAGCAGTCGGCTTGTTTCTCTACATCAATGGTTATCGGCTGACAGCCACGCAAAGCGATGCGACAAAGGCCGTTCTGGCTTTAGCCGCAAGCGAGAAAAGTGAAGAGGAATTTGTACAGTGGATTCGTGAGCATTCACGCGCTGCGAGCTAAATCAATTCTGAAAGACAAACATCATGGCAATTTATGAACTCGATGGCATTGAGCCAAAACTGGGCAAAGACGTGTGGATCGCAGACTCTGCGGATGTGCTGGGCGCAGTGGAGCTGGCGGATAACGCAAGCGTGTGGTTTGGCGCCGTGATTCGCGGCGATGTGGCGAAGATCACGATTGGCAAAAATTCAAATGTGCAAGACGGCAGCGTGTTGCATGCCGATGCTGGCGTGCCATTGGTGATTGGAGATAACGTCACCATTGGTCATCAAGTGATGTTGCATGGCTGCACGATTGGCGATGGCTCGCTGATTGGCATTCAAGCGGTGATTTTGAATAGAGCAAAAATCGGCAAAGGATCTATCGTCGGCGCGGGCTCTTTAGTGACAGAAGGCAAAGAGTTTCCTGATTTTTCGATGATCATAGGCTCTCCGGCTAAAGTGGTGCGCCAACTTGATGAAGCAACGATTGCAAAGCTACTGCTCAGCGCTGAGACTTACAAGAAAAACGCCAAGCGTTTTGCTGTGGGTTTGAAAAAGATGGCCTGATTGGATCGAAGACATGTCCGAACTGCATAAATTTATCTTTGAAGGCTTGCCAGTGCGCGGCGCGCTGGTGCGGCTCACGGATGCTTGGCAAGAGGTTTTGAAACGCCGCGCTGCCAACTCACACACTGGCGCGTATCCGTTGCCTGTGCAAGAGCTGCTGGGCGAGATGCTGGCTGCGGGCACACTGATGCAGAGCAACATCAAATTCAATGGCGCACTCGTGCTGCAAATCATGGGAGATGGGCCGGTGAAAGTTGCGGTGGCGGAAGTGCAGAGCGATTTGTCGCTTCGTGCTACGGCCAGTGTGCATGGCGAGGTGGGCGCGGGTGCAAAGCTCTCTGAGATGGTCAACGTACTCAATCAAGGCCACTGCGCCATCACGCTTGATCCGAAAGATAAATTCCCCGGCCAGCAGCCTTATCAGGGCGTGGTGCCGCTGCATGGGGATAGACGTGAAAAGTTGGAAAAGCTGAGCGAGGTGTTGCAACACTACATGCTGCAATCGGAGCAGCTCGATACGCGATTGATCTTGGCTGCTGATGAAAATGTTGCTGCCGGGCTGTTGATTCAGCGCATGCCGATGGAAGGTGCAGGCAATCTGGGTAAAGCCAATGA
>JAYSRZ010000195.1:0-4940 GCA_043720775.1 Variovorax sp.
CCAAGCACTGGAGCGAAGGTCAAATTGTGGAAATTCTGGGCGTGGTGGCGATGTTTGGCTTTTTAAACCGCTGGAACGATTCGATGGCCACGCCTTTGGAGGCTGCACCTTTGGCTGTGGCCCAACTTGCATCGGGCGCGCATGGCTTCGCGGCAGGCAAACACCAATGATTTAAAGCGTTTTAGGCAGTTAGCCCTTGTATTTACTGCGTGAGGTGATATCAAATAAATAGTCATGGCAATAAATACGCAGCATTCAACAGTCGCGCTATCATTGCACAATGACCTACGAACTCCTCCTTATTGAAACCCTCGGCAGCGTTGGAAAAATCACGCTCAACCGCCCCAAACAACTCAACGCCTTGAACGGCCAACTCATGGACGAGCTTGGCGCGGCGCTCAAAAGCTTTGACGCTGACGAGAGCATTGGCTGCATGATCATCACCGGCAGCGAAAAAGCCTTTGCCGCTGGCGCTGATATTGGCGCGATGGCCACTTACAGTTTTGCAGATGTGTACAAGGGCGACTACATCACCAAGAATTGGGAAACGATTCGCGGCATTCGCAAGCCCGTGATCGCTGCTGTGAGCGGCTTTGCCTTGGGCGGCGGCTGCGAGCTGGCGATGATGTGCGATTTCATCATTGCGGCCGACAATGCCAAATTTGGCCAGCCCGAGATCAAGCTGGGCATCATCCCCGGCGCAGGCGGCACGCAGCGCCTGCCGCGCGCGGTGGGCAAGGCCAAGGCGATGGACATGGCGCTTACGGGGCGGATGATGGATGCAGCTGAGGCTGAGCGAGCAGGCTTGGTGAGCCGCGTCGTGCCGCTAGCTTCGCTTCAAGATGAAACGCAAGCTGCCGCCAACCTGATTTGCGAATACAGCCAGATTGCCGTGATGGCGGCGAAAGAAAGTGTGAACAGAGCATTTGAAAGCTCTCTGGCGGACGGCGTGATGTTTGAACGGCGACTGTTTCACGCGCTGTTTGCAACCAGCGATCAAAAAGAAGGCATGGATGCGTTTGTCAACAAGCGAAAAGCGGCGTTCAAACATCAATGAAATTGCACACATCAAGGCGCAGTTGATCTTCGGTATAATCTGGGGCTCTCGGTGATATAGCTCAGTTGGTTAGAGCGCAGCATTCATAATGCTGATGTCGGTGGTTCAAATCCACCTATCACCACCACAATTTTTGAAAAACCCTGCTCGCGTCGTCGTCAGCAGGGTTTTTTTATGGGTGGCTCATGCGCATCGAATCGGTAGAAGCACTCCACCTGCCTCGCCGTTGTTGAGTATCATGCTGGTGATGCAAATGAGACAAAATTACAAATGACTATTGCTTGGCTGCAGCGCTCCATCGTGCTGGGTAGTTTGCTCTTTTGGTGGGGCTTGGGCGCTTGGGCTTTTGGCAACGCGCGGGGCTGGGCCATGCTGTGCTTTGCGGCGCCTGTGTTGATCACGCCTGTAATTTTGGGCATTCAATGCGTTTGGGCAGCGCAGACCAACGCACGCACGCAAGACGTCCAAGCTGCAAGCTTCTCTCAATGGCTCTTCGCATGGCTTGCTGAATGCGTGGCTGCGGCGCGCGTGTTCATGTGGTGGCAGCCTTTTCGCTACGCGACCATCGCAGATGATGTGCAGCAAACACCCGGCAAACGTGGTGTGGTGTTGGTGCATGGCTTTTTCTGCAATCGCGCCTTATGGATGGATTGGATCGGGCGCTTGCAAAATGAGCAACGCGCTTTCGTAGCGGTTGATTTAGAACCGGTTTTCGGCACCATCAGCGATTACGCGTCTGTGATCGAAGCGGCGATTGTTAAAGTTGAGAAAGCCACGGGCCTGCCGCCATTGCTCATTGGCCACAGCATGGGCGGCTTAGCGATTCGCGCTTGGGCGGCGCAATTCGTCGGTAAGCATGGCGCTATGTCTCGCATTCACCGCATCATCACGCTAGGTACGCCACATCAAGGCACAGCGATTGCCGTTTTTTCTCACACGAAAAACGGCAGTGAGATGCGTCAATCAAGCAGCTGGCTGGAGGGCAACGCAGTGCGTTTACCCGACACGTTTGCCAAGCATTGCACTTGCTATTACTCGCATTGCGACAATATCGTCTTCCCTGCCACCACAGCCACATTGCCGGGTGCAGACAATCAACACATTGCCGGCCATGCGCATGTTCAACTGATCTTTTCAAAAAATATACAACAGGCCTGCCTAGGCCATCTGGAGACTTAAATCATGCCGCTGATTGTTGTGATGGATGACGATGCAAGCACGCGCGTACTCGTGGCGGGCGTGCTCCGCAAAGAAGGCTACGACGTGCTGGCCGCTGAAGATGGCGAACTCGGCCTTGCGCTGATCCGCGAGCACAAGCCCGATTTGGTGGTGAGCGATGTACAGATGCCCCATCTCGATGGCTTTGGCGTATTGGAAGCTGTGCGGGCAGATGAGACGATCACCACCACGCCCGTGATCTTGCTCACCTCGCTGCAAGACCGAGCCCACATGCGCCAAGGCATGACCACGGGCGCCGATGATTACCTCACCAAACCCTTCGCGCCGCAAGAGCTGCGCGATGCGGTGAATGCGCAGCTTTCAAAGCTGGTGCGTGCAGAAGCGGTGCAAGCACAGGTGATTGATCGGGCGGTGGCCAATGCCTTGGCTGTGCAACAAGAGAAAATTGGCAATCTGTATGAACGTCGTATGGCACGCGAGCTCTCCGAGCAGTGGCCCGACAGCGTTCAATCGCTTGATGCAGGAGAGCGGTTTGCCAGCGCCACGGTGCTGTATGCCGACATGCGCGATTACGCTGCGTGGACGCAGCGCTTATCGTCGTCTGAGCTCAGTCAAGTGATTCAGCAGTTTTACTCCAGTGTGGGCGATACAGTGCATTTGTTTGGTTCACACTACATGCAGTTTTTGGGCGATGGCATGCTGTGTGTGTTTGTTGAAACCTCAGACACCAGCTCGGTCAATCACGCGATGCGCGCAGCTCGGGCTGCATTCGGTTTGCAAGACGGCACGCGACGCTTGGATGCTTTCGTCAAACAAAAATTTGGCGAACGCGGCCTCCCGCCGTTTCGCCTGAATGTGGGCTTGCACACTGGGCCTGTCAGTTTTGCCAAATTGGAAGGCTTGTTTGGCGGCGGCGGTCAGCTCACGCCAGTGGGTGAGACGGTGACGACAGCGCTGAAAATGTTTCAAAGCCAGCCCTCGATTGATTGGCCGATTGCTGCTTCTGTGCAAGCGCAACGTCTGGCGATTTCGGTGGCAAGAAGCGGGCGCCGCGCGATGCTGCAAATGCCGGGGCGCAATGGCGCTTTGGATGCCGTGGAGTTGGTGGCCTTGTAGTTTTCTGTGAACGGATGAGTCGATTTTTGCGCGAAAGATTTGTATGAAGACAGAAGTGAGCGAGGCACCCTGGGGCTGGACAGTACGCAGTTTATCGGTGAGCATGTTGCTGGTGTTTGCTGTGGTGCCGGCGATGCTGGTGGGCTGGTTGCTCTACACAAGCAATGTGCAGACGGTGGATAAGCTGTCGCAAAAAATCATTGATGACGTGGTGCAACGTGTGCAGGCCGATGCTGAGGTTCAATTGCAGACGGCCGGCTTGATTTTGAATGGCTTGATCCCGCCAGCCCCCAGCGATGCACAAACCAAGACCGCGCGACGCCTGATCAATCAACCCGAAGAGTTTGAAAAACTCGCCGTCTCGCTCACGCGCATGGCCGCTGATGTGCCGTATCTCTATTTCGGCAACAACAAAGGTGATTTTCATGGTGTGGAGCAGCTCACACGTGGCGGCACTGGCTTCATGCGCGTTGGCATACGCCGCGCTGGCGATGAAGGCAGAAAATTTTATTCGACCGTGATGCCGGGTGATCGCAACCAACAGCTCGAAACGGAAGCAAAAAATTACGAGCCGCGCACGCGACCTTGGTATGCGCAGGCGGTGGCCCAGCGCGAGAGAATTTTTACGCCGGTCTATTTATCGGCTTCCAAGAAGCAATTGCTGATCACGGTGGCGCAGCCTGTGTTTGAAGACGATGGCAGCGTGCTGGGCGTGTTTGCTGCAGACTTATATTTAAAGCAGTTGTCTGAAGCCTTGCAAACCATTAATATCTCGCCGCGCGGTGTGGCATTTATCGTGGACGATTCTGGCGCAGTCGTCGCCACGTCAGCTGGTGATGCACTGTTTACTGAAAGCACGGGCACGCTGGAGCGCTTGAAGCCGGCGGGTAGTGCGAATGTTTTAATCCGCGACGTCTTTGTTCATATGCAGCCTTTGCTGGGTAAATTCAAAGAAGACTCTGTGCAACGCATTCGCTTTAATGGCCCGGTGCAAACACGGCTGGGCGAGACACTGGTTTCCATGCGGCCTTTTGCAGAGCATCTGGGCTTGCCTTTGACACTCATCGTCGCTGCGCCTGAATTGGATTTCTCTGGCGATGCGCAATCTGGCTTGGAACGTGCTGTGCTTTTGATGCTCGCGGTCGTGGTGCTGGGCGCACTGCTGGCTGCATTGATCGCGTGGCGCTTATCGCGCCGCTTTAAGACGCTGATGAAAGCGGCCATGCAAATAGGGCGAGGCGAAGTGCCGCCGCTTCAATCAAAGGCGGGGGTTTTGGAAGTGCGTGAGCTGGCACGCACGCTGCACGATAGCGCCAACGAGATTCAGGCCAACCGCAGCGCGATCGAATCGCAAAAGCAAGCCCTGCTTGATGCGAATGAGCATTTGGAAGAGCGCGTGGCGCTGCGCACCGAGCAGCTAGAGGCCTCGCGCGAGGAAGCGCTGCAAGCAGCGAAAGCCAAAGCCGCATTTTTAGCCACGATGAGCCACGAAATTCGCACGCCGCTCAATGGCGTGGTGGGCATGACGACGCTTATGGCGGATACGCCGCTCAATCATGAGCAGCAGGATTATCTGCACACGATGCGC
>JAYSRZ010000196.1:0-1761 GCA_043720775.1 Variovorax sp.
TTCATTGGCCGCTTTGACGAGCAGAGCCAAATCAGAGCCCCAATTGCCAGTGATCACGGTGTCAGCGCCAGAAGCCTTGATCTTGGCGATGTAGGGAGCGAAGTCACGCACTTGCGCGAGCGGATGCAACTCTTCACCGACGAATTTGATATCCGGGCGCTTGCGGGCTGCAATTTCTTTGGCAAATTTAGCGACTTGTACGCCATGCGAATAGTTTTGATTGAGCAGATACACGTTTTTCACGCTCGTATCGGTCTTCATGTTTTCGACCAAAGCTTCCATCTTCATAGAAGAATCTGCATCAAAGCGGAAATGCCAGTAGCTGCACTTGCTGTTGGTGAGATCAGGATCTACCGCAGCGTAATTCAGAAACATGATTTCTTTGCCTGGATTGCGCTCGTTGTGTTTGTTGACTGCATCCACCAAAGCGCCAGCCACGCCTGAGCCGTTGCCTTGGGTGATGTAACGAATGCCTTGGTCAGTGGCTGCTTTTAGCGCGTTCAAGCTCTCGCCTGGGCTCAGTTTGTTGTCAAAGCCAACGAGTTCGAATTTCACGCCGGCTGGATTATTGGCGCTAAATTTCTCGGCAAAGTACTGGAAAGATTTGAGCTGATTTAAACCGACTGGGCCCATTAAGCCGCTTTGCGGATCAATCAGCGCGATCTTCACGGTTTGGCCAGCTAATGGGCCAGCAGCGGGGGCTGCTGCCTTTGCGGCTGGCTTGGTTTGTGCCACAGCCACTGCTACGCCGGCGCAAGCCAACGCAACGCTCAAGGCAATAGTTTTGAAATTCAAATTCATAGCAAGTTCTCCAAATAAAAACAATGGTGTGAGATTAACGGACGAGCTTGCAAACCGCGCTAGGGGATTGCCCGCATCCATCGTCTTTGTCCTGACAGTCCTATCGCGCCCGCGACAAGAGATTCATACTGAAGGCAGCTTATAGCCCTTTAACTGCTCACGCAGCTTCATCTTCTGCATCTTGCCGGTGGCGCCCAGCGGAATCGCATCAACGAAGACCACGTCATCAGGAATTTGCCACTTGGCCGTCTTGCCTTCATAGAATTTCAAAAGCTCAGCTACCGATACGTCCATGCCCGGTTTTTTCATCACGGCAATGATTGGCCGCTCGTCCCATTTCGGATGCGGCATGCCTACGCAGGCGGCCATGGCAATCGCGGGGTGTGCCATCGCGATGTTTTCCACATCAATGGAGCTGATCCATTCGCCGCCGCTCTTGATCACATCTTTGCTGCGATCCGTAATCTGCATGAAGCCATCTTCATCAATCGTGGCCACATCTCCGGTGGGAAACCATCCGGCGCCAGTTTCGTCTTTCACTAACGGATCACCGCCCTCGCCTTTGAAATACTCTTTCACGATCCAAGGGCCTTTGACGAGCAAGTCACCATACGTTTTCCCATTCCAAGGCAGCTCGGCGCCATCGGCATCCACAATCTTCATGTCCACGCCATAAATCGCACGACCCTGCTTCAAGCGGATCTTCATTTGCTCGTCTGCTGGCAAACTGAGCTGCTTGTTCTTCAAGGTGTTGAGCGTACCGAGTGGCGACATCTCCGTCATGCCCCAAGCATGCAACACCTCCACGCCAAAGTCGTCTTGAAACGCATGAATCATCGCGGGCGGGCAAGCGCTGCCGCCGATCACCGTGCGTTTGAGTGTAGAGAATTTCAGCCCCGCTGGCTTCATATGCCCCAGCATCATTTGCCAAACGGTGGGCACACCCGCAGCGTAAGTCAC
>JAYSRZ010000197.1:0-4923 GCA_043720775.1 Variovorax sp.
CACGATGCGTATGCTGGAGATGGCGCACAAGCAGCATGGCAAGCTGCCATGGGCAAAACTCTTCGAGCCGGCGATTGCTTTGGCCGAAGGCGGCTTCAAGGTCAGCCCGCGCCTGAATACGCTCGTGAAAGCCGATGCACATTTGAAGAAAGATCCCGTGGCCACGGCCTACTTCTTCAAGGCCGATGGCGATGCACGCGATGTGGGCTTTAATGTGCGCAACCAAGCCTATGCCGATGTGCTCAAAGCCATGGCCGCACAAGGCAGCAAAGTCATGCACGAAGGCCCGATTGCGCAAGCCATCGTCGATAAAGTGCAAAAGCACCCCACCAACCCCGGCAAGCTCACCATGGCAGATATGGCTGGCTACCAGCCCAAGAAACGCGATCCGATTTGCGCGGATTACAAAGCCTCCACAGGCAAAGATTACATGATCTGCGGCATGCCGCCGCCATCGTCGGGCATGATCGCCGTCGGCCAAATCTTGGGCACGCTCGGGCAAACGAATGCGGGCAACATCCAGCTCGAATCTGATGGCCTGCCCGGCCCCGGATGGATGCATCTCTATACCGAAGCCTCACGCCTCGCATTTGCAGATCGCGCCCAGTATTTAGGTGATCCAGATTTCGTGCCTGCGCCAGATGGAAAAATCGGCGGCAACTGGAGCGCCATGCTTTCCCCAGCGTATCTTGCCCAGCGCGCCAGCCTGATCAAAGCCACCAGCATGAAAGGCGATGCCAAAGCGGGCGAGCCCTCCGCTATGCGCTCCGCTTTCGGCAAAGCGGCTGATCAGCCCGAATACGGCACAAGCCACATCAGCATCGTCGATGCGTATGGCAACGCACTATCGATGACGACAACGATTGAAGCCGCTTTCGGCTCACGCCAAATGGTCAACCCCAGCAACCCAACTGCTGGCGGCGGCTTTTTGCTGAATAACGAGCTCACCGATTTCAACTACAACCCCAACGATGCGAGTGGCAAACCCACGGCCAACCGTGTGCAGAGTGGCAAACGCCCGCGCAGCTCTATGAGCCCCACAATCGTGTTTGACAAAGCGGATGGCAAGGTGGTCATGACAGGCGGCAGCCCAGGCGGCGCTTTCATTATTCACTTCACCGCCAAAACCGTCTATGGCATGCTCAACTGGGGCATGAATGCGCAGCAAGCGATCAACCTGCCCAACTTTGCAGCCTTGGGCGCGCCCACGCTGCTCGAAGAGAAACGCTTCCCCGCATCCACAGTGGAAAGCCTCAAAGGCCGAGGCCACGACGTGCGCGAGCAAGCCATGCCCAGCGGCCTACAAGCCATTGGCCGCGCGAACCTGAACTCTGCTTCAGGCGGCGGCTCGGGCTGGTTTGGCGGCGCAGATCCACGGCGCGAAGGTGTGGTGCGGGGGGATTGATGCGGCTCGTCTTGTTGATCGAAATGAGCAGATGGCCGGCACGTTTTCTGCGTGAATTGCTACTCTTTTTATAGCAAAATGTTTGTTGCTCGGCTTAGGCCTGTGGGAGTCATATTCGGGCGGGCTCATGTACCCTGCTCGGGACTTGCGGCACCTGCCGCTAAATGATGAGAAAAAACGCTTTGCGTTTTTAGAACCTGCGCTGCGAAAATCGCCCGCCCGAATACGGCTCCCACAGGCCAGTGGTTGGCGCGGGAAGGCCCAGCCTCAGAGCGCCAATCGTGTTTGCATTTGCCACCATTGGCGGGTGAAGATCTTTTGCGCATCAAACAGGTCGCGAGGGATGGGGCTGTTGCGGCTGCCGATTTTCGCAGCACAGGTTAAATAAACGCGCAGCGTTTTGGTTTTGTATCTTGCGGCAAGTGCCGCAAATCCCGAGCAGGGTACATGAGGCAGACGCAATAGCCCCAACCCTCGTAGCCGGCCTATCCAAAACGAAACCACCAGAGCACTACAAAACTAATAGCGCTCTACGCAATAAATACGCCGGCCACGTGCTCAAAATGCTGCAAAGATTAAAAAAGAATCACTTCACCCCAGAAATCTTGCCATTCAAAAACAGCAAAGCATCTGGCAGCGTATCGCGCCACACCATCCATTCATGATCGCCATTCACAATGCGCAGCTCAATGGCCGAGGGCTGGTGAAAGCGCAGGCGTTCGAAAAGTGTGGTGGCATGCAGGGCGATGCTGAAGGTATCGTGATCGCCTGAGTTGATATACATCGGCACGATCACACCTGATTTTTTGTAGGCTTCGATGTGGGTGGGATAGTTCAGTGATTTCCACAAATCTGGATCAAACTTGCCATCTTTTTGGAAAGGCGGGTTGCGCACAGCGGATGAGCTGTTGGGCGGCACGGGATCATAAATCGCGGGGCTGAGAATAGCGGTGGCGGCAAACTGCTGGGGATATTTCATCACCAAATTCAGCGCGCCATAGCCGCCTGCAGACAACCCAGCCACCAAACGATTGGCGCGCGTGGCATCAATGCGGTATTTGCCTTCGGCGTGCGGCAGCAGCTCTTTCATGAGTGCCGTCTCGGCCTTGTCTTTCGCGCCATCAACCCACCAGCCGCCCGTGTGGCCGGGCATCACGACGATCATGGGATGAATCTGGCCGCGCGCAATCAGCGCATCCATCGTCTCGCGCAAGCCGCCTTTGGCGATCCATTCATTCTCATTGCCGCCTGCGCCATGCAGCAAATACAGCACGGGATATCGCTTGGTATCTTTTGCATAACTGTCTGGGAGATACACCGTGTAGTTGTAATCTCGCGCAAGTGCGTTGGATTTGAAGGTTTCTAAGAACACTTCGCCAGCGTGCGCGCAGAACGCCCATAGCGCTGTGAGGCAGATGAAGGCTGTGCGGAGAAATTTCATGTTGGTTTCCTTCGATGTTGTTCACCAAATTATGCAGTGTAGCGCGGCTATGGCCTGTGGGAGCCGTATTCGGGCGGGCTCATGTACCCTGCTCGGGTCTTGCGGCACTTGCCGCTTAGATAACGATAAAACGCTCCGCGTTTTTGCACCTGCGCTGCGAAAATCGCCCGCCCGAATACGGTTCCCACAGGCCGGTCGTTTGCGAGGGAAGTCCTAGTCTCAAAGCGCCAACAGTATTTGCATTTGCCGCCATTGGCGCGCGAAGATATTTTTAGTAGCTAATAGGCCGTAAGGGTTGGGGTTGCTGCGGCTGCCGATTTTCGCAGCACAGGCTAAATAAACGCGAAGCGTTTTGGTTCTTTATCTAGCGGCAAGTGCCGCTAATCCCGCGCAGGGTACATGAGGCAGACGCAGCAATCCCAACCCTCGTAGCCGTTCTACCAAAACGAAACCACCCGAACACTACAAAATCAATAGCACTCTACGCAGTAAATATGCCGGCTACATGCCCAAAAGGCTTAAAAACTATTTCATCTGCACCGCACCAGACACAATCACCACCACCGTGCTGCGCCCTGCTTCCACTGGCACGGCAGCATCAGAAGACATCGATTTGGCTTGCATCATTTCCATGCGGCCACGTGGCGGCGCAAAGCCTTGATCGTTGGCCTGCACATTCACTTCACGCACCGTGTAGCCGCCAAAGCCGAAGCCTTTGCTGATCTCTTGCGCCTTCGTTTTGAAGCGATCAATCGCCTGCGCTGTGACTTCTGCCTCCACGCGGGCACGCGCCTCGCGCGAGAGGCCGAAGCTCACATTGCCTAGCGTCAGCGTGTTGATCTTGCCTGCCACTGTGCTGATGCGGGCGAAATCTCGGCCTTCGAGAAAAAGCTCGGTCGTGCCCTGCCAGCCGTTGATCTTGCCATCGCGCCCATAGCGCGGGTAGAGCGAGAAAGCGCCGGTGCGCACGTCGAGTTGGCCGGGTTGGGCGACTTTTTTAGCTTCCGTCAACGCTGCATCGAGTGCAGTTTTGAGCTGCGTTTGCACCGTGGCCGCATCTGCACCGTCTTTGGTGCTGCTCATTTGAATCGTGAGCAAATCTTGCTGCACTTCTAGGCTGCCTTGCGCCTGCAAGGAGACGACGTTTTGGGGTGTTTCCATACGAATATTTTGAGAAAAAGCGGGGGTAGCCGGCATCAAAACTGCGCAGAGTGCTATTGAAATAATAGTACGCTTGATGCAAGCAGAAGCGGAGGAAGAGCATGTATTCATAGCGGCATCCTAACTGAGTTGAGATCTTTTTTCAAAAAATGGCGCACTCAAGACGTACTCAAAGCGCGCTCACATGCATTTAACGTGCTGGCAAGGCAAACGGGGTTAAATTGTCTTCTAAACGGCATTTAAACTGTTTAAACCTCGCAATATGTGTAACAAAACAGGATTTTCGGACATTTTTCACAACTTTTCTCAGAAAAAGACGTGTACATTCCGCTTGTGTTACATATTTACAGGAGCAACACATGAGTCAAGACACTAAATCTCCAGATCGCATCATGGTCGTTGATGATGATGCCCGCATCAGAGATTTGCTGCGCCGCTATCTCACGCAAGAAGGTTTTGAAGTGATTGTGGCGGAAGATGGCAAAGCACTCTCGCGCGCGATGATTCGCGAGCCGATCAATTTGATCGTGCTGGATCTCATGCTGCCCGGCGAAGATGGTCTCTCTATTTGCCGCCGCTTGCGCGCTAGCGGTGATCGCACACCCATCATCATGCTGACTGCCAAAGGCGAAGATGTGGATCGCATCGTGGGCCTCGAAGTCGGCGCGGATGATTATCTTGGCAAGCCTTTCAATCCGCGTGAGCTGCTCGCTCGCGTGCATGCTGTGCTGCGCCGCCGGCCAGCCACGGAAGCGCCAGGCGCGCCATCGGCTGAGAGCGAGAATGTGAATTTTGGGCCGTTTGACTTTGATCTGGGCCAAAGGACTTTGAGAAAAAGCGGCGAAGAAATCGCGCTCACCACGGGTGAGTTCGCCATGCTCAAAGCGCTGGTACGTCATCCGCGCCAGCCACTCTC
>JAYSRZ010000198.1:0-1758 GCA_043720775.1 Variovorax sp.
ACTGCCCCTCGAACATTTGCTCCACGAAGATTTGAAGCTCTTGGCCAATGTCACCGGGCAAATCCGCGTGTACAGCGCAGCGCAGTTTCCGCAATTGCCCTCCATTGCCGCACAGCATGGCCTCAAAGTTACTTTGGGCGCTTGGCTTTATCGAGATTACACACAAAACGTGTATGAAGTTGATGCTGCTTTGCGTATCGCCGGCACGCATGCCAACGTCAACCGGCTTCTGATCGGTAACGAATCAGTGCTCAAAGAAAATTTAACGCCCGAGCAATTGATCGGGTTTCTCAGGCAGGCGCGCCGCGCCACAACGCTGCCCGTTTCAACCGCTGAGCCATGGCATGTCTGGCTCAAGCATCCTGAGCTGGCCAATGAAGTCGATTTCATCACGGTGCATTTGCTGCCGTATTGGGAAGGCGTGGGCATCGAGACTGCGCTGGAAGAGTCGATGCAGCGCTTGGCTTGGGTGCGTGAGCGTCATCCGGGCAAACAAATTGTGATTGGCGAAGTGGGCTTTCCCAGCAGCGGCAAAAGTATCAAGCGCGCGCTGCCTAGCCCGGCTGTGCAAGCTGCCTTTGTGCGGCAGTTCGTCGCGCGTGCAGCACAAGAAAAGCTCGATTACTTTTTCATCGAGGCTTTTGATCAACCGTGGAAGCGCTCCGAAGAAGGGCTGGCAGGCGCTTATTGGGGCTTCTTTGATGCAGCGCGTAGCCCTAAATTTGCATTCTCCGGCGCGGTTGAATCGGATCCATATTGGCAGATTAGGGCGCTTGGCTCATCGCTTGCGGGATTTTTTCTGCTGAGCTTTTTCTT
The DNA here is from genome assembly GCA_043720775.1 of Variovorax sp. GTDB lineage: Bacteria > Pseudomonadota > Gammaproteobacteria > Burkholderiales > Burkholderiaceae_C > JANMDU01. The sequence continues at coordinate 817 of JAYSRZ010000198.1, forward strand.
ATTTCGCATGATCAGCCTGCGCTTTGTCGCTCGCCTGGCCTTTGCAGCGATAGCGCAAGCACTTCTGAGTGTTGCCACCATCGTGATTACCCTGCCGCTGTGGTATTACATGAGCGCAGGCGATTGGTGGATGTTGGCGCTGCTAATTCCCACCACCGCTGTCATGGTGATGATTTTGCTGGTGCATCTGTTTGAATTCGTTGAGCTGTTTTGGGAGGGAAGTTTAAAAAGGCGCTTTTCGCCTCAGCCACTTGAGGCTAGTGCTGAGCAACCCTTCGTCTCGATCCACCTCGCTTGCTGCAACGAACCGCCTCACATGGTGATCGCCACGCTAGAAAGCCTGCGCAAACTTAACTACACATCTTTTGAAGTAATCGTGGTGGATAACAACACAGCAGACGAATCAATGTGGAGCCCCGTGCGCGATTTTGTGGCAACCCTGACGCCTAATTTTCGCTTTTTCCATCTGCCTTGCTGGCCAGGGTTCAAAGCGGGAGCGCTCAATTTTGCATTGGATCAAACCGATTCGCAGGCACAAATTATCGGCGTGGTGGACGCAGATTATTTGGTCAAACCCGAGTGGTTGCATAGCCTTGTGGCTTATTTCAGCAGCAGCTCGGTGGGCATCGTGCAAGCGCCTCAGGCACATCGCGATTGGGGCGATACGGTGTTTCGCCAAATGATGAATTGGGAATACGAAGGCTTCTTTCGTATCGGCATGCATCATCGCAACGAACGCAACGCCATCATTCAGCACGGCACGATGACTTTGATTCGCGCCAGCGCGTTGCGCGAGCACGGCCGTTGGTCTGAATGGTGTTTGTGTGAAGATGCGGAGCTGGGGCTGCGCTTGATGCAGCAAAATTTGCGCACCATCTATGTGGATGCCGTGATGGGCGAGGGCCTCACACCGGATGATTTCGGTGCTTTCAAAAAGCAACG
>JAYSRZ010000199.1:0-4920 GCA_043720775.1 Variovorax sp.
GCGCTCTTCCACGCTGGCTGTGCAGAGCACCTTGGTGTGGCCCATTTCAATGAGCACAGAGCCCTCGGCATGGATGGTGTATTTGCGGGTGATCTTGACAGGGCGAAGTGAATTTGCCGCGCGGTTGTTGGTGCGTTGGTAGGTCATGATGTGTCGGGTTGGAAGAAAACTAGGTAACGCGAAAAGCGCGAAAAAGAGAAAGTGATTGGCAATGAGTTTGTGTCGAAGCGGCAGTAGCTCAATCTATTTTTATTGAAATTCTTTCGCGTCTTTCGCGTAATTTTCGCGCTTTTCGCGTTACCTAGAAACTAATTGCTAGGGCTTAATCGATTTCGCCGCCGTCTTACGAATCGCTTCGTTGATCTCGGCAATAGAGCGTTCAATCGCAGCATCATCCAGATCGTCCACAAAATTTTCTAGCCCGCCGGCTTGAATGGTAGAGGCAAATACGCCATCGCTGATGCTATCGGTAGAGATGCCTTGCGTGGATTCAAACGCATCGGGCGTTTCCCATTCCATCGCGATCACGGTCACGTTATCGGAATGCGCACCGCCTTGGCGCAGCCCCAACTCCACGACGTCTGGCACCACATTCGCCACCGAGTCTTTGCACATCGCATGCACGATATCGTTGTCATTGACGCTGCCCCACAAACCATCGGAGCACAACATGATGCGATCGCCTTGCTGCAAATTGTGGGGGCCAGAAATGTCATACACCGGCTTAGTGGGTGAGCCCAGGCAAGTAAAGAGCACGTTGCGATTCAAGCGATCCATCTTGATGATGCCAGCTGCATGCTGCTCCACGTAGGAGTGATCTCGTGTGCGCGTGACCATTTGGCCATCTCGCAAAAAGTAAAGTCGAGAATCTCCACAATGAATCCAAGTTGCCGCACCGCCTTGCACGATACCGGCTACCAGCGTGGTGCGCGGTGTATCGAGCATTCCTTTTTCGCTGGCATAGCGAATGATTTGGTGGTGTGCGGCCATGAGTGCCACAGCAAGAAATTCCGTCACGTTTTGAACCACTGGGCGTGCTTCTTTTTGAAACAGCGCGGATAGTGTTTGCAATGCCAATTGCGCCGCCACTTCGCCTTCTGGGTGCCCGCCCATGCCGTCTGCCAGCGCAAACATGACCGATTCGCGTGTATAGCTATAGCCCATGCGGTCTTCGTTTTTCTCGCGCCCGCCCTTGCGGCTGACTTGAAACACTGAGAACTTCATCGCCTTGCTGCTTTTCATACGCATGTGCTCGCTTATTTACCGAATCGCGTGGCTCTGCCAACTGCTTTTTTCGTGTCGCTGACCACATTGTCAAATTGCAAGCGCACCTTCTCGCCCACAGACAAGCGCGTATACCGCCTCTCACTTTCTTGGGAGAGCTCTTTTTGCAATGCAAACACAGATTGCGGGCGCGATAGCGGATCAAGCGACATGCACCACTCCACCACTTCAATCAAGTTGTCTGAATACACCCCACGCAGGCGAGACAGTGCAAGAGACAAGCGATCTTTCTCTAGCCGTTGCGGCGCATCATTGGGCGGATAGCCTTGCATGCTGGCATAAATACAAGCGCCGATCGCGTAGATATCCGTCCACGGGCCCATGCTCGCATCGCGGCGATACATCTCGGGCGCGGCAAAACCGGGCGTGTACATCGGGCGAATAAAGTTGCCTTCTTTGGAGAGAACTTCTCGCGCCGCGCCGAAGTCGATCAAGACCGCTTTGTTGTCTTCGGTGATGAAAATATTGGCCGGCTTGATGTCTAGGTGCAGCATCTTGTGCTGATGCACGATGCGCAGACCGCGCAAAATTTCGTCGTACAGACTGCGAATGGTTGATTCACGGAATACTTTTTGCTTTTTTAGTTCTCGCGCCGTGATGATGAAATCTTGAAGCGTCGCGCCTTCAAGATAATTCATCACCATGTAAACGGTTTCGTTTTCCCGAAAGAAATTGAGCACCGAGACGACCGAAGGATGCGAAATTTGCGCCAGCGCTCGGCCTTCTTCAAAGAAGCTTTTCAGGCCGAGTCGATACAAAGACAACTTATCGGGCTGCACTTGCGGCAGCAGCTCGCCCGGCGCACGCGTGGCAAGGCTGGAAGGCAAATATTCTTTGATTGCCACCTGTTGGCCTTCGCTATCTACAGAAAGATACACCACACCAAAGCCCCCAGCAGAGACCTTGCGTACAACGCGATAGCCGCCGATAACGGTATCGGGCGGGAGAGATGCGGGTTTAACTTTAGACATAATGCGCTATATGTCAGTTTACAGCATGACAGGCTACGCTAGCCTGCAAACCACCCCTTCCTCCACATCTGAGGCCAACTCAGAAGCGCCTCCAAAACCAAGACTGGGCCTGGAATTGCGCTCCGTCAACAGCCGCTTTCTAGACTTAAGCTTCAAACTCAGCGATGAACTAAGAAGCCATGAGAGCGCCTTGCGCGAGCTGCTCACACAATGCTTAAAGCGCGGAAAAGTAGAACTGAGGGCCTATGTGTCCCACGAAGTTGGCGGCGTCACCACGCAAAGCGCACCCGCGCCAGCCCTGCTCCAGCAACTCTTGCGTGCGCAAGATCAAATTCAAGCTTGGCTGCCCGATGCGCGTGCGCTGTCCGTAGCGGATGTTCTGCGCCTAGGCAGCGGCGCGGCAAGCACGCCGCACACTGACGCCGGCCCTGCCTTGCTCGACCTTGCCAAAGAAGCCCTCGCGCAATTTATGGCTTCGCGTGAGCGAGAAGGCGCGCGCCTTGCCACCATGCTCTCCGGGCATATCAGCCAGTTGCGCCAACTCGTTAAAAATGCTTTGCCCCTCGTGCCCACGCTCGTTGCTGCGCAGCAACAGCGCTTTATCGAGCGGTTCACAGATGCTTTGAAACAAGCTGACAGCACGGGCCAACTCTCTGCTACTGCCGCTCAAGAACGCGCTTTGACGGAAGCCGCCGCATTCGCTATCCGCATCGATGTGGCCGAAGAGCTCACGCGCTTGAATGCCCATTTGGATGAAATTGACGATTTGCTCGCTGGCAAATCTCGCAGCACAGCTAAAAGCAAATCGCCTGCCTCTCCTGTCTCTGTAGCTGCCGAGCTCGGTAAACGCCTCGATTTCATCATCCAAGAGCTGCATCGCGAGGCCAACACGCTGGGCAGCAAATCCTCCACACTGGAGCTCTCCCGCATCAGCGTGGATATGAAGGTGTTGATCGAGCAAATGCGCGAGCAGGTTCAAAATATTGAATGAACATGGAAACTATCGATTTGATAGCGCTTCACGCAGGTCCTACGTGCGAAAAATGCTCAAAATGCTTAAAAATCGCATTAAAATAGACTATGGAATTTCCAGGTAACTTATTTGTTGTTGCAGCCCCCAGCGGCGCAGGAAAGAGCAGCCTCGTTAAAGCACTGATGGAGCTCGATTCGTTGGTGCAGCCCAGCATTTCGCACACCACCCGCAGCGCACGCGGCCAAGAAAAGCATGGCCGGGAATATTATTTCGTCAGCGAGCCAGAATTTGATACGCTGGTGAGTGGCGAGGCCTTCTTCGAATGGGCGCATGTGCATGGCAAGCGCTACGGTACTTCTCGCATGGCCATAGAAAGCCGCCTCTCGCGTGGCGAAGATGTCATTTTAGAAATTGACTGCCAAGGCGCGTATCAAATCAAAAAACTCTTCCCCGAAGCAGTGCTCATCTTTATCTTACCCCCCAGCCTAGAAGAGCTCAGAGGCCGCATCGAGAGACGCGGGGAAGACAGTACCGACAGCATCGAGCTGCGCATGCAAAACGCCCGCGATGAGATCACGCAGGCTCGAAATTTCGACTTCGTTATAATCAACGAAGTTTTTGAACGCGCTTTGTTCGATTTAAAAGCCATCGTCTCCGCGCAAAGGCTCAAGTTTGTTGCCCAGCGCAGAGCCAAAGCCGCCACCTTCCTTGCACTGAATATTCACTGAGCTTCGGGTTCAGCCTAACCTTTTCGATTTTTTTGGAGTTTCCCCATGGCCCGCATTACCGTTGAAGATTGTCTCAAACAAATTCCAAACCGCTTTGAGCTCGTGCTCTCAGCCACGTACCGTGCCCGCATGCTGAGCCAAGGCCACACGCCAAAAATTGACAGCAAGAACAAACCTTGCGTGACGGCCCTGCGTGAAATCGCTGCCGGCAAAATCGGGACAGAAATGCTGAAAAAAGTTTCAATCTGAAGCAAAGGTACTGCCAATCTAAAAAAGCGCCTTTTTAGGCGCTTTTTTATTGATTTTCACGGCTCTTGTTACCATGTAGGCTAAATGAGCGAAGTGATTAAACCCCCTCGACCCAAAGCGCAAGCCAAGAGCACGAAATTATCAGCCGAAGCTGCAACAGCTGCTGCGGCCAGCTTTGCTGCGCTCACCGCCAAGCTCGACTACTTGAGCGCAGAAGATGTCGACCATATCCGCCGAGCCTACCGCTTTGCCGATGAAGCCCACCTGGGCCAAATGCGCGGCAATGGCGAGCCCTACATCACGCATCCGATCTCTGTGGCTTCGCTTTGCGCAGAATGGAAGCTTGATGCGCAAGCGCTGATGGCCGCCCTCATGCACGACACGCTGGAAGATTGCGGCGTCACGAAAAGCACCATCGTCGAGAAATTTGGCTCCCCCGTGGCTGAGCTTGTCGATGGCCTTACAAAATTAGACAAGCTTGAATTCAACACGCGCGAAGACAACCAAGCCGAGAGCTTTCGCAAAATGCTGCTAGCGATGGCCAGAGATGTGCGCGTGATCCTCATTAAACTCGCCGACCGCAGCCACAACATGCGCACGATGGACGATATGCCCCGCGCCAAATGGCCACGCATCGCCCGAGAGACGCTCGATATTTATGCGCCGATTGCGCATCGCTTGGGGCTCAACCAAACTTATCGCGAGCTGCAAGATC
>JAYSRZ010000200.1:0-1758 GCA_043720775.1 Variovorax sp.
ACTGCCCCTCGAACATTTGCTCCACGAAGATTTGAAGCTCTTGGCCAATGTCACCGGGCAAATCCGCGTGTACAGCGCAGCGCAGTTTCCGCAATTGCCTGCCATCGCAGCGCAGCACGGCCTCCAAGTCACGCTAGGTGCTTGGCTTTATCGAGATTACACACAAAACGTGTATGAAGTTGATGCGGCTTTGCAGATTGCCAACACGCATGCCAATGTCAACCGGCTTCTCATTGGCAACGAATCAGTCCTCAAAGAAAACTTAACGCCCGAGCAATTGATCGGGTTTCTCAGGCAAGCGCGCCGCGCTACAACGCTACCCGTTTCAACCGCTGAGCCGTGGCATGTCTGGCTCAAGCATCCTGAGCTGGCCAATGAAGTCGATTTCATCACCGTGCATTTGCTGCCCTATTGGGAAGGCGTGGGGATTGAAACGGCGCTGGAGGAATCACTACAGCGCTTGGCTTGGGTGCGCGAGCGTCATCCGGATAAACAAATTTTGATCGGCGAGGTCGGCTTTCCGAGCGGTGGTAAGAGCATCAAGCGCGCACTGCCTAGCCCTGCTGTGCAAGCGGCATTTGTGCGGCAGTTCATCGCGCGCGCAGCGCAAGAAAAACTTGATTACTTTTTCATCGAGGCTTTTGATCAACCATGGAAACGCACTGAAGAAGGGCTGGCGGGCGCTTACTGGGGCTTTTTTGATGCGGCGCGCAGCCCTAAATTTGCATTTTCTGGCGCGGTGGAATCTGATCCTCACTGGCAAGCCAGAGCACTCGGCTCATCGCTTGCAGGATTTATCCTACTGAGTTTTTTCTTGTTTCGGATGGTCAGCCTGCGCGCTGTGGCTCGCTTGGCGTTTGCAGTGATCGCGCAAGCGCTTTTGACAGTTGCCACCATCGTGATCACGTTGCCGCTTTGGTATTACATGAGTGCAGGCGATTGGTGGATGTTGGCACTGCTGATTCCCACCACAGCCGTTATGGTGATGATTTTGCTGGTGCATCTGTTTGAATTCGTTGAGCTGTTTTGGGAGGGCAGTTTGAAGCGGCGCTTCTCGCCTCAGCCACTTGGGGCTAGTGCAGAGCAGCCTTTCGTCTCGATCCACCTCGCCTGCTGCAACGAGCCGCCTCATATGGTGATCGCCACGCTCAAAAGCCTGCGAGAACTTAGTTATGCATCTTTTGAAGTGATCGTTGTGGACAACAACACTACAGATGAATCACTGTGGACACCCGTGCGCGATTTTGTGGCAACCCTGCCGCCCAATTTTCGCTTTTTCCACCTGCCTAGCTGGCCAGGGTTCAAAGCAGGTGCGCTCAATTTTGCTTTGGATCAAACTGATGCGCAAGCCCAAATCATTGGTGTTGTAGATGCGGATTACCTCGTCAAACCCGAGTGGCTGCATAGCCTGGTGACTTACTTCGAAGAGAGAGCCGTGGGCATCGTGCAAGCGCCGCAAGCGCATCGCGATTGGGGCGACACAGTGTTTCGCCAAATGATGAATTGGGAATACGAAGGCTTCTTTCGCATTGGCATGCATCATCGCAACGAACGAAATGCCATCATTCAGCATGGCACGATGACTTTGATTCGTGCCAGCGCCTTGCGTGAGCACGGGAGGTGGTCTGAGTGGTGTTTGTGTGAAGATGCCGAGCTGGGACTGCGCTTGATGCAGCAAAATTTGCGCACCATCTATGTGGATGCCGTGATGGGCGAGGGCCTCACACCGGATGATTTCGGTGCTTTCAAAAAGCAACG
>JAYSRZ010000201.1:0-14721 GCA_043720775.1 Variovorax sp.
CGCTGAGGGCCTCGACTTGGGACTCGGGGCAGAGGATGGAGAGTTCAAACACGTGTCTTACCTTCGAATCAGCGTTTGCGAATCTTCATCCACTCTTCGAGGTAGTGAATATTCGTGCCGCCAATCATAAATTTTGCATCAGCCATCAGCTCGCGATGCAGTGGCACATTGGTTTTGATGCCTTCGATCACGGTTTCATCCAGCGCCGTGCGCATGCGCAATAGCGCTTGCTCTCGCGTGGGCGCATGCACGATGATTTTGCCGATCATGCTGTCGTAATTGGGTGGCACAAAATAGTTGGTATAGGCATGCGAATCCACGCGCACGCCGGGGCCGCCCGGCGGATGCCACAAGCTGATGCGGCCTGGGCTGGGCATGAAGTTATACGGATCTTCCGCATTCACGCGGCATTCAATCGCATGGCCGCGAATCTCAATTTGGCGCTGCGTGAATGGCAGCTTCTCGCCAGCAGCCACGCGGATTTGCGTTTGCACAATATCCACGCCGGTGATCATTTCAGTCACCGGGTGCTCCACCTGCACGCGCGTGTTCATCTCAATGAAGTAAAACTCACCGTTTTCGTAAAGAAATTCAAACGTGCCCGCACCGCGATAACCAATTTTCTTCACCGCTGTGACGCAGCGATCCCCGATGCGATCAATCAGCTTGCGCAAGATGCCCGGCGCTGGCGCTTCTTCGATGATCTTTTGATGGCGGCGTTGCATCGAGCAATCGCGCTCGCCTAAATACACGGCATTCTTAAAAGTATCAGCAATGATTTGGATTTCGATATGGCGCGGATTCTGCAAGAACTTTTCCATGTACACCGCAGGATTGCCAAAAGCCGCGCCGGCCTCAGCCTTCGTCATCGTTACCGCGTTGATCAGCGCTGCTTCGGTATGCACCACGCGCATGCCGCGCCCGCCGCCGCCGCCAGCGGCTTTGATGATCACCGGATAGCCCACTTTTTTAGCAATCGCGCGAATGCTCGGCGCATCATCGGGCAGCTCGCCCTCTGAGCCGGGCACGCAAGGCACGCCCGCTTTGATCATCGCCTGCTTGGCCGAGACTTTGTCGCCCATGATGCGAATCGATGCACCCGTGGGCCCGATAAATTTGAAGCCCGATTGCTCCACGCGGTCGGCAAAATCGGCGTTCTCGCTCAAGAAGCCGTAGCCCGGATGAATCGCCTCAGCATCGGTCACTTCCGCCGTGGCGATGATGGCCGGCATATTCAAATAGCTCAGCGCAGAAGGCGCAGGGCCGATGCACACGGCTTCATCAGCAAGTTTGACGTATTTGGCTTCGCGGTCTGCCTCGGAATACACCACCACGGATTTCACGCCCAGTTCGCGGCAAGCGCGTTGAATCCTCAGAGCGATTTCGCCTCGGTTAGCGATTAATATTTTTTTAAACATGAGGGGCTGGCCTCACTCGATCACAAAGAGTGGCTGGCCAAATTCCACAGCAGCGCCGTTGTCCACCATGATCTTCTTGATCACGCCGGCTTTGTCGGCCTCAATCTCGTTCAAAATCTTCATCGCTTCAATAATGCAAATCGTCTCGCCCACGGCCACCGTGTCGCCAATCTCTACATACGGCTTCGCACCGGGGCTTGATGTGCGATAAAAACTGCCCACCATTGGCGATTTCACCGTGTGGCCAGCCAGCGCCACCACATCAGCGGCTGCATCTGACAAAGCAGGTGCAGCGGTTGGAGCCGCTTGCATGGGCGCGGCTTGCATGAATTGCTGCTGCGCGGGCATCATGCCCTGGGCTAGTACTTGGGCTGGCGCTGTGCTATACATCATGCCGCTAGGCGCTTTCACGATGCGCACCTTGCCTTCAGCTTCGGTGATTTCCAGTTCCTGCACTTGGGATTCCGAGACCAAATCAATCAAGGTTTTGAGTTTGCGTAAGTCCATGTGTATCTCCAACAATAGAATTTTCTGGCATCTTCGACCGCATTGCATACCAATACGACTGATGAGTTTAACTCAACTAAAAAGATCTAAAAATCAATAAAAGCAACCTAAATATCGCTAAATATATCGAAATTCGCTGAAGTAGTTCTAATTAAGTAATTTTAGTGAAGTTGGCAATTTGCTCTTCATTGAGCTTGCCCATGTGTCGCAAAGCAATTGCGCCTTGGGAATTGATCACCACAGTGAAAGGCAAAGCACCGCTCACATTTCCCAGTGTACGCGAAAGCTCGATGCCCGCCAAGCCGGCTAAGGGCGTGGGAAATTGCACTGGCGTTTGTCCAAGAAACTTCGTCACAGCTTTGGCGTTATCGGCAGCTAAGCCTACCATTTGCCAACCTTTAGATGTATTTTGACGGTAAAAGACATCTAATAAAGGCATTTCCTCTACGCAGGGCGGACACCAAGTCGCCCAAAAATTCACCACCAGAGGCTTGCCGCGCAGCTTGGAAAGTTTGAAAACACCGCCGGTTGGCAGCTCAGCTTCCAGCGCCCAAAGTGCAGCCAGCGCGCCGTCTTCCGGCTCAGCCATCCGGTAGCGCCAAAGTGCAAGCCCTGCGCCCGCTACAGCGGCAACGCCTGCTGCAGATGCGTAGAGAAACGTACGGCGCTTAGGCAATGCTGCGTTTGTGTCTGCACTTTGATTTTCCATATGTATCTATTGTGCTTTTATTCGGCGCAAAAGTAGGCCAATTATTGCTAAGTCTGTTTAAGAAGAGGTTGTTAGCCAAAAGCTATCGAGAGATCGATCACCGCAACTTATATTTTATGGCGTGAGCCATTCCCATGCAGCGGCGCTCAATCTAGCCCTGCGATGGCCATCGCGAGCCAGTTCAAGCCAGTCGATCTCATCCACCTGTGCGTTCAGCAAAGCCAAATGATGCGGCGCGTGATTGTTGACAACCAGTGAATCATCAGCAGCTACCGTTTCTCCCGGCGCTCGGAGGGTCAAGTAGTCTCCCGCCGCGCGAGATTGCTTCACCTTCGCCCAAACTGCCTCGACTTGCGGCCCACTCGTGAGAGCTGCAACTCTGACCCGCACGCGAAGCTGCCAACCAAGCCGCGTGCTCCAAAAAAGCAGCGTGGCTTGTGGCTGCACGGCCAGCTCTGCGATCTTTGGGCTTCTACTGTCGGTGTAGAAGCCAAGCGTGAGCGCATCAGCATCCGCATGCCGCAGCACCACGGTGCGCGCATTCGGCGCGCCATCCAGCCCTAGCGTGGCAAGCACAGGCGTGCGCCACTCATGATGCCGATCCAGCGCCGCGCGGGAAAGCTCCATCCAAATGCGCCCGCGAATCTCTGCTGGCGCTTCAATGATCGCTTTCATTAAGCGCTCCCAAGTATTACTCGCAGAGCCGCCGCATCCCCGCGCGGCCTGCGGCCCTTGCTGTCTTTGGCGAGTGCCCCGCGAATATCGTCGTAGTCATACACCATCAAATGCACGCCTACCGTCTCATTGAGTGGCTCGCATAAGCTGTGAATGCTCAGAGCGCTCACTGTCTCTCCATTAAACCCCGTCACCTCGCGCGCCTCGTAGCGCGCGTTGTGGTTGATCAGTGCAATCTCCGGTGATTTCGGATCGTCGCAGAAGAGGCCGATGTAGATGTCAGAAAGCCGAGTCGCTGTGCCATGCCATACCGCGCCACTCAAATGCGGGCGAAATTGCGGCAACCGCTCCATCCACGTGAGCGCCAGCTCTCGCAATGCTTTCAGTTCAACCGGCTGCGACTCCGCGCAAAAAATCTCAATGTATTCACGCACCGCATCTTCTAATGCGTCGTTGTCAGGCAAAGCCGTGCGCGCTGGCAAGCTCAGCTGCTTGGCTGCCCTGCGCTTAGCCTGCCCATACTCCAGCCCTTCTTCCACCACGAGGCGGGAGGCGGTGTTGAGCAATTCTTCGGTCAATGAATTTATCATTGAACTGATTTTATGAGGAATCAGCACTTCAGCTTATGAATACTGCGTGAGGTGCTATTAATTTAGGAGTATCTTGCGGCGGTTAAAACAACTGCAAGCTGACCCAATAAGCCACTGCTGCCACAAACGCGCTTGCTGGAATCGTAAAAATCCAAGCCCACACGATGCCGCCGGCCACGCCCCAGCGCACGCCGCTGGCGCGCTCCACGGAGCCTACGCCGACGATGGCGCCCGTGATGGTGTGAGTCGTCGATACGGGGATGCCCATCGCGGTCGCGGTAAACAGCGTCATCGCCCCGCCGGTCTCAGCGCAAAAGCCGCCTACAGGCTTGAGTTTGGTGATGCGTTGCCCCATGGTTTTGACGATGCGCCAGCCGCCAAACATCGTGCCAAGACCAATCGTGATGTAGCAAGCGATCACTACCCAAGGTGGCAAATAATTCTTATCGGCCTTCATCCATTCAGGCAAACCTTGCACGCCTGATGCTGTTGCTGCCATGAGCAATAGCCAGATGATGCCAGCCGTTTTTTGCGCATCGTTTCCGCCGTGGCCGAGGCTATACGCTGCGGCCGAGACGAGCTGCAAGCGGCGAAACCAGCGATCCGTTTGGCTCGGCGTGCGTTTGCGGCACACCCATGCCACCAACACCATCATGAGCGAACCCAAAATAAAGCCCATCACAGGTGAGACGAGGATGAAGGCCACAATTTTCAAAATGCCCGCACCAATCAACACACCCGTGCCCGCTTTCGCAATCGCCGCGCCCACAATGCCGCCAATTAGCGCATGCGAGGAGCTGCTGGGAATGCCATACCACCACGTGATGATGTTCCAGAAAATTGCGCCGACCAATGCGCCGAACACCACATGCATATCCACGATGCCCGGCATCACCACGCCTTTGCCAATCGTGGCCGCGACGCTGAGCGCAAAAATAAAGTAAGCCACGAAATTAAAAAACGCCGCAAACAACACGGCTTGCAAAGGCTTCAAAACGCCGGTGGAGACAACGGTGGCAATCGAATTGGCGGCATCGTGAAAGCCGTTCATGAAGTCAAAAGCGAGCGCGAGCAGCACGAGCATAAAGACAACCCACAGCGCAGTTGGGACTTGAGACATAAATTGATTCCTTAAGCGCAGGACATCAAGAGTTCTCGAGGACAACGCCCTCAATCAAATTGGCCACATCTTCGCAGCGATCTGTGATCGTCTCAAGCAGCTGATAAATCGCCTTGAGCTTGATCACCTCGCGCACATCGGGCTCTTCGCGAAACAGTTTGCTCATGGCCGAGCGCATCACGCGGTCTGCATCAGATTCCAAGCGATCAATTTCTTCGCAGGTTTTGAGGGCGGCTTCGGCTGTATCGTTATCAGACAATTTCGAGAGCAAGCTCACCGCACTCTTCACGCGCTCGCAGCACTTCACGCTGAGATCCGTCAGCCGCTTGATCTCATCCGTCATCACGCGCACGTCATACAGCGCCATTGTCTCAGCCGAGTCTTGAATCAAATCAGCCACATCGTCCATCGTGTTGATGAGCTTGTGAATTTGCTCGCGGTCAATCGGCGTGATAAAGGTCTTGTGCAGCATCTTGTTCACGTCATGCGTGATGCGATCGGCGGCGCGCTCAGCGGTGTCTACATCGGCGTTGTACTTTTCGCGAAGAATCGGATCGTTGTAGTTCAGCACGAGCTGCTCAAACGCTTTAGCCGCCTCCACAATTCGATCCGCATGCTGATCAAACATCTCAAAAAAATTGCCTTCGCGGGGGAGCAGTTTGCCGAAAAACATGGGTGTAGACCTCGAAAATGTTATGTGACGGTTTTGTGACTGTCATTGTACTGTTGAGATGGATCATTCTGCTGCGCTGGTACCGCCCTATGCGCTGCAAAAACGTCAATGGCAAGCAACTAAACTTAGCTCTTGCTCAAAACTGCACCTCAGTTCATCACAAATTATGCAAATTCAATTACTTTCTGAAGCGAAGCATCACTTGCCGGAAATCGCGCAACTGCTGCACAACGACTGGGGTTTGCTGCCTCCTTGGGCAAATCTAAAGCAAGTGCATGAAAGTCTTGAAAATAGATGCAGTGAGAGTGTTTTTCCGCAATGTTTCATAGCCGTCTCTGACACGGATGAGCTGCTAGGCACAGCGTCCTTGAAGTTGAATGAATTAGCCAATCACCCGGACAAAACGCACTGGCTTGGCGAGGTGTATGTGAAATCTGAGCAGCGTGGCAGAGGGCTTGCATCCGCGCTGACTCAGGTTGCACAAGCCTATGCTTTCAAGCATGGTGCTCGCCACTTATTTCTCTACACGCCAGACCAGCAGGCTTTATATGCCAAGCTAGGCTGGCGCATCGTTGGCAGCGAACTGGTTAACGAAGAAAATGTTAGTTTGATGTTGTACGAGTCTGATCGCTGAGACGCATCTCTGCCGCTCGGGCATGCGCTTGCAACCCCTCGCCATGCGCGAGCACGCTGGCGATTTTTCCTAGAGTTTGTGCGCCGGTTTCGCTCACTTCGATGAGGCTGCTGCGCTTTTGGAAATCGTAGACGCCCAGCGGCGATGAGAAACGCGCTGTGCCACTGGTGGGGAGCACGTGATTCGGGCCAGCGCAATAGTCGCCGAGGCTTTCGCTGGTGTATGCGCCCATGAAGATCGCGCCTGCATGCTTGAGAAGCGGCTCCCACTTGTGGGGCTCATTGCTAGAAATCTCTAGGTGCTCTGGAGCTATTCGGTTGGAAATCTCGCAAGCTTCTTCCATGCTGCGAGTGAGGATAAACATGCCGCGATCAGTGAGGCTTTTTTCGATGATGGCTTTGCGGGGCATCTCGGGTAGGAGCCTGGTGATGCTGGCCAACACTTTGTCAATATAGCTCTGATCTGGGCAGAGCAAAATGCTTTGCGCAAGTTCATCATGCTCGGCTTGGCTGAACAAATCCATCGCTACCCAATCAGGCGGCGTGCTGCCATCGGCGATCACGAGGATTTCGCTGGGGCCAGCAATCATGTCGATGCCGACTTGGCCGAACACGCTGCGCTTGGCTGCCGCTACGTAGGCGTTACCCGGGCCGGTGATCTTGTCTACCTTCGGAATCGTGGCTGTGCCGTAAGCAAGTGCTGCCACAGCTTGCGCGCCGCCGATGGTAAAGGCGCGGGTGACGCCAGCAACGTAAGCGGCTGCGAGGACAAGATTGTTTTTCAATCCATCCGGCGTGGGCACCACCATGATGATTTCACCCACGCCGGCCACATGCGCTGGAATTGCATTCATCAACACGCTGGATGGATAGGCCGCTTTGCCGCCGGGCACATAAATGCCCGCACGATCAATTGGCGTGACTTTTTGGCCAAGCAATGAGCCGTCTGCATCGCGATAACTCCAACTCTCGCCGCAGGCTTTTTTCTGCGCTTCGTGATAGCTGCGCACGCGGGCGGCAGCTTGAGTAAGGGCATCGCGTTGATCTGTGGGCAAGCCGTCGTAAGCTTTTTTAAGTTCAGCTTGTGTGAGCTCCAGCTCGCTCATGCTGCTCGCTTGAAGGCGATCAAAACGTCTTGTGTATTCCAGCACTGCCGCATCGCCGCGCTTTTGAACGTCTGCAAGAATCTCCGCCACGCGCTTTTCAATCGCCGCATCTTGTTCGCCTGACCAGTGCAGCCGAGCTTTGAATTTTGCATCAAAATCGGCATTATCCGTTGTAAATACTGCGTGAGCTGCTATTAAATCCATAGTACTCTCAATCAACTGCTGCTGTTAAGTGACAGCTTTTTCAAATGCAGCCAAGATGGGCTTCAAATCAAATTGCTTGGTTTTTAGCGAGGTTTGATTCACCACTAAGCGTGCGCTGATCTCCATGATGCGCTCGACTTCAATGAGCTTATTCGCTTTGAGCGTGCTGCCAGTGGAGACGAGATCAACGATGGCATCTGCCATGCCGACCAAGGGCGCAAGTTCCATCGAGCCATAAAGTTTGATGAGATCAACGTGCACGCCTTTGCTAGCAAAAAACTCGCGCGCTATGTTCACATACTTCGTGGCCACTTTAAGCCGAGAGCCTTGCTTCACTGCTACTTCGTAATCAAAACCTTCGCGCACCGCCACGCTCACGCGACATTTTGCGATTTTCAAATCGAGCGGCACATAGAGGCCTTGCACACCTGTTTCTAGCAAAGTGTCTTTACCCACCACGCCGAGATCAGCGCCGCCGTATTGCACATAGGTGGGCACATCGCTGGCACGCACCATGATGATTTGCACATCGGGGCGTGAAGTGGGCAAGATGAGCTTGCGTGATTTCTCTGGGTCTTCTAAAACTTCAATGCCTGTGGCTCGCAGGAGCGGCAATGTGTCGTCAAAAATCCTACCTTTGGAGAGTGCGAGCGTAATCATCACTTCACCCGCTCAATATCTGCGCCAATGCCACGCAGTTTTTCTTCCATCTGATCGTAGCCGCGATCCAAGTGATAGATGCGATCCACCAGCGTCTCGCCAGTGGCGACCAAGCCTGCTATTACCAGCGATGCAGAGGCGCGCAGATCTGTTGCCATCACGGTTGCGCCAGAAAGCTTTTCAATGCCTTCGATGACTGCAATCTTGCCGTCAATCTGAATCTTCGCGCCCATGCGCTGCAGCTCAGGCACATGCATGAAGCGGTTTTCAAAAATCGTCTCAGTAGCTTTTGAATTGCCTTCAGCCACGCAGTTCAGCGCCATGAATTGGGCTTGCATATCAGTGGGGAAGCCTGGGTATTCGGTGGTGCGGAAGGTTTGCGCTTTCATGCGGCCACTGGCGCTCACTTTGATACCACCTTCAACGGCTTGAATCGTCGCGCCTGCTTCGCGCAACTTATCAATCACGGCGTCCAAATGATCGGCTCTGCCGTGCTGCAAGACGACATCGCCGCCCGCCGCCGCAACAGCGCATAAAAATGTGCCGCATTCAATCCGATCCGCGACTACCGCATGCTCGCAGCCATGCAATTTCTCGACGCCTTGAATACGAATCTTGCTCGTGCCGTGGCCATCAATTTTTGCGCCCATTTTGATCAGCATCTCGGCCAAATCAGGAATCTCAGGCTCTTGTGCGGCGTTCTCCAGCACCGTTTCGCCATCAGCCAAGGCCGCAGCCATCATGAAATTTTCTGTGCCTGTGACTGTCACCATATCTGTGGTGATGCGTGCGCCTTTCAAGCGCTTCCATCCTGTGGGCAGCTTGGCGATCATGTAGCCATGCTCCACCACGATCTCTGCGCCCATCGCCGTGAGACCTTTGATGTGTTGATCGACAGGGCGCGCGCCAATCGCGCAGCCGCCGGGCAGAGATACTTTCGCGTGGCCAAAGCGCGCGAGCAAAGGCCCAAGCGTCATGACGGAGGCGCGCATGGTTTTGACCAAATCGTAGGCGGCATAAGGCGTGATGCTGTCGGGCGCAGTAAAAGTCATGCCGCCGCGCTCACCATGCGTCTGCGCCTGCACGCCCATGCTCTCCAAGATTCGGCGGATCGTGGCGACATCTTGCAGGCGCGGCACATTTGTTAAAAGCACTGGCTCATTGGTCAGCAATGTCGCGCAGATTTCTGGCAGAGCCGCGTTCTTCGCGCCTGAGATGTTGACTGTGCCTGAGAGGCGCTTGCCGCCGCGAATTTTGAGTTTGTCCATGATGGATTATTTTTGGTTAGCCCATTCAGTGGGCGTGTAGGTTTTCATCGACAGGGCATGCACTTCATCCGTGTGCATGCGGCTTCCTAGCGTGGCATAAACGCGCTGGTGGCGCTGAATGAGGCGCTTGCCTTCAAACTCTGGCGAGACGATCACAGCACTCCAGTGACGGCCATCGCCGTCGACTTCGAGGTGTTGGCAATTCATGCCAGATTGAATGATGGTTTGCAGTTCAGCAGCTTGCATTGTGATTACCCTCGAATTTTGTAGCCGATTTTGAGCAAATGCAATGCTATCAAAGAGATAGTGCTTGCCGCAGTCCCGACAACTGCTAGGCTGATCCAAGGTGATACATCGCTGATGCCAAAGAAGCCGTAGCGAAAGCCATCAATCATGTAGAAAAATGGATTGAGGTGGCTCACGGTTTGCCAAAAAACCGGCAGCGAATGGATGGAATAAAACACGCCAGATAAAAACGTCATCGGCATGATGATGAAATTCTGAAACGCCGCCATTTGATCAAACTTCTCAGCCCACAAGCCAGCGATCAAACCCATCGCGCCGAGCATCGCCGCGCCGAGCACAGCAAATACCAACGCCCACAAAGGAGCCGCCATGCCCGGCTTGCCAAACCACCACGTCACCGCCAACACGCCCGCGCCCACGGCGAGCCCGCGAACCACAGAAGAGCCAACATACGCCACAAACCATGCACGATGCGACAGCGGCGTGAGCAGCAAGAAAACAAGATTGCCCATGATCTTGCTTTGCACCAAGCTCGATGAGCTGTTGGCAAATGCGTTTTGCAACACGCTCATCATCACCAGGCCGGGCACGAGGAAGGCGGTGTAGCTGATCTTGTCATAGACCTTCACATGATCTTCGAGCACATGGCCGAAGATCAGCATGTAAAGCACAGCAGTAAGAATTGGTGCGCCCACGGTTTGAAAGCCGACCTTCCAAAAGCGCAAAATTTCTTTGTAGAAAAGCGTTTGCCAGCCAGTGAGTTTGTTGCTGAGTGATTTCATGCCGATGCTCCCATCACATCAAGGAACACATCTTCTAAATCCGCTTTACGAATTTCCACATCTTGCGCCTCGATGCCCGCGCTGCGCACGGCCGCAAGGTATTGCTCAATCTCCAGAGCGTTATGCGCTGGGAACTGCACAATTCTGCCCGTAATCCTTGCTTTGCCGGCAAGATCACTAGGAAGTTCGCTATCAATTTTGAAGCGTAAGACATTCGATGAGGCCGCTTTAAGAAGCGTAGAAGTTTTCTCCAGCGCCACCACTTTGCCATTTTTTAGCATGGCCAAGCGGCCACATAAGGCTTCGGCTTCTTCTAAATAATGCGTGGTGAGCAACACGGTGCTGCCTTGCTTGTTGAGCTTTGCGATGAATTGCCATAGCGTCTGCCGCAGCTCCACATCCACGCCCGCAGTAGGCTCATCAAGCACAATCACTGGCGGCTTGTGTACCAAGGCTTGAGCGACGAGCACGCGCCGCTTCATACCGCCTGACAGTTGACGCATATTGGCATCTTGTTTGTCGGTGAGGCCTAGGCTGTGCAGCAGCTCATCAATCCAAGCTTCGTTATTTTTTACACCAAAGTAGCCCGATTGAATGCGCAGCGATTCGCGCACGCTGAAAAATGGATCAAATACCAATTCTTGCGGCACAACGCCAAGCTGCTTGCGAGCCGCAGCGTAGTCTTTTTGTACGTCGTGGCCGTGTACTGTGATCGAGCCTTCTGTGGCGCGAGTCAGGCCAGCCAAGATACTGATCAGCGTGGTTTTGCCTGCGCCATTGGGCCCAAGCAAGCCGAAAAATTCGCCTTGTTCGATGTTGAGGCTAACGTTGTCTAGGGCGGTGAGATTGCCACGCGTGCCCTCGTAGCGCTTGGTGACAGAATTTACGGAAATAGCTGTTGTCATGAACCCTCTATTGTAGGGTTCTACCTGTCAGTCTGCGGGAAAACGCTTATTTTTCGCGGCCAAAACAACTCAAGGTGCAGCAGGCAACAACTCGGCCACGCCGTACAGAGCTGCCAAAGAGCGAAGGCGCTCCGGCAAGCTTCGCACCGAAAAGCTCTTGCCCTGGATTTGCGCCTCTCGCCGGCATTCGAGCAGCACGGCTATCGCTGAAGAATCAAACTTTTGCAAACTCGACGCATCGGCCACCACGGCTAGCGCCTGAGTACGCAAAGCCTGCCCCAGCATATGAGCGCAGGTGCGAGCGTTTGCGTGGGTGATATCAGATGGCAGCACGAGCATGATGCGTGTTTGTGAGCTTAAGATTTACGAGCCTTGTTGCGTTCAGCGAGTTTGGCAATCAAGCCATCAATGCCATTGGCGTTGATCTCTTGCGAGAACTGTGTGCGATAGGTCTCAATCAACCAGACGCTTGCGACGTTAATGTCATAAATTTTCCAAGAGTTGCCGGCCTTCTCAACGCGGTAATCCAGGGGGATGGAATCGCCACGGCCTTTGATCTCCGTGCGCACGGTCACTTCCGTGTCGTCAGCTGCCATGCGCAGTGGCTTCATCGCAATGGTTTGGTCTTTCACTTCTGACAAAGCGCCAGAGTAAGTGCGCATCAGCAGTGCTTTGAATTCTGCTTCCAAGCGCTTTTGCTGCTCTGGCGTGGCAGAGCGCCAATTGCGACCCACGGCAGATGCCGTCATGCGCTGAAAATTCACGTTCGGCATGATCTTGGTGTCGACCAAAGCGCTGATTTTGCTGACATCGCCTGATTGAATGGCTTTGTCAGATTTGATCGTGTCAAGCACATCAACCGACAGGCGTTTGATAAAAGCATCAGGCGTTTCAGCACTTTGCGCCCGCGAAACAGCAGATGCAAGCAAGCCCATGCTGGTAATCAATGCAAATAAAACACGGCGATTCATATAAAACCTTTCATAACCCGGATGCCAAGCGCCCGGAATGTTTCAATAACGCTTGGAGTGACTTCTCGGGGGACAAAGTTGCTTAACGCGACGGGAATTGTGTGAAATTTTGCGCGTGAACGCGAAAAAATGTTAGCGCCCACTACATGTTCACAACAAGTCAAATCTATTTTTTGTCAGCATCCGGCTTTTTGCTATCGTCGTCTGCTTCCGCGCCAGGTCGGTAAATTTCTGCTCTGCGCTTTTGTAAAAACGCATCGCGCGTGAAGCTGTATTTGTCCAAGGCGGCTTCGTCAAGCATGTCAGTCACGCGCAGCAAATTCGTGCGTGTGTCGATCACGCGTAACACCGAAGCGCTGTTGCGTGTGCGAGTGTGGTCGATCTGTGTGATTGGGTTGTAGCGATTTTCAACCACGATCATCGTGGCATCGCGCACCGTGGTCGGCCCAAAGAGCGGAAACACCAAATACGGACCCGCCGGCACGCCCCAGCGTCCCAGCGTTTTGCCCAAATCCTCTTGGCTGCGTTCGATGCCGGCTTCGCTGGCAATGTCAAGCACGCCACCTAGGCCAAATACAGAATTCATTGTGAAGCGCACCAAGTTATCAACGGCCACCTGCGGGCGCAGTTGCAGAATGCCATTCAGACCAGACCACAGGTCTTCCAAGTTGTTAAAGACATTGCTCACACCAGTTCGAACCAAGGAAGGCGTGACGGCGCGATAGCCACGCGCCACTGGTTTGAGAATGACTTTGTCCACGCCTTCATTGAACGAATACATGCCGCGATTAAAAGGCTCTAGCGGATCTGTGGGGTTGGCTTTGGGGCCACTGGCGCAGCCAGAAATGATGCCAAATATGCCGAAAGACGCCGCCAATACTGCGTAACGTGCTACTGATTTAATAGTGAGAGAGTTCATTTAATATTCCTATTTTTTCGTGCCATTGCTGCTGTTGTTTGCAGTAGATCCACTGTCTGAGGCTTTGCTGAACAGAAATTGAGAGATCAAATTCTCTAGGATCACGGCTGATTGCGTTGTCTTGATCGCATCGCCCGAGGCAAGATTTTTATCATCAGCACCTGCTTCCATGCCCACATATTGCTCGCCGAGCAAACCGCTGGTGAGAATTTTGAGCGAGCTGTCTTTTGGGAAGGCAAATTTGCTCTGCATCGCAAGCGTGGCGCGGGCTTGGTATGTTTTGTCGTCAAACGTGATGGATGCAACTCGCCCGACCACTACGCCAGCGCTCTTGACAGCCGCACCGGATTTCAAGCCGCCAATGTTGTCAAATTTTGCTGTGACTTGATAGGTTGAGTCGAAGTTAAATGACAGCAGATTCGCGGCCTTGAGTGCTAGAAAAAGAATGGCTGCCGCACCAATCAGCACGAACAGGCCAACCCACAAATCATTTTTAGAGCGTTGCATTATTTAGTTCTCCAAACTCTATTTTTAAATCGAAAACATCATCGCAGTGAGCATGAAATCAAGTGCCAGCACAGCCAGGCTGCCGATCACGACCGTGCGCGTGGTGGCGCGAGACACGCCCTCTGGCGTGGGCTGCGCCTCGTAGCCTTGTAGTAGTGCAATGAAAGTGACTGCGATGCCGAATACGATGCTCTTGACAATGCCATTGCCCACATCGCGCCACACATCCACACCGCCTTGCATCTGACTCCAAAACGCGCCGCCATCAATGCCAATCATGAGCACGCCCACCACGTAACCACCCAGAATACCTACCGCGCTAAACACCGCTGCCAACACTGGCATCGCAATCACACCGCCCCAAAAGCGCGGCGCAAGAATGCGCTTGATCGGATCAATTGCGCTCATCTCCATGTAGGCGAGCACTTCATCGCGCTTCATGAGTCCCACCTCAGCCGTGAGCGCCGTGCCTGCGCGGCCTGCAAACAAAAGAGCTGTCACAACGGGCCCGAGTTCCCTCACTAAACTAAGCGCCACCAAGAGCCCCAGCGAATCAGCTGCGCCATAGCGCTGCAAGGTGTAGTAGCCCTGCAAGCCCAGCACGAAGCCTACAAACAAGCCGCTCACAGTAATGATTAGCAGCGAATAGTTACCCAAGAAATGAATCTGATCGCGCACCAAGCCAAAGCGCTTGAAGCTGCTGCCAGCGAGCGAGAGCAGCTTGGCAAACAGACGTGCCGCATAACCCATGTTGGCCAAAGTGCTGCGCACTGCAAAGCCCACATCAGATGGATTGAGCCAGCTCATCGGCTGCCTCCTGATTTGATG